>JALTOP010000262.1:10711-15702 GCA_027000105.1 Planctomycetaceae bacterium
ACTTTCGCCGCAGGAAATACTCAAACCGTTCGATAAAAATCGTCGAGGTGAAGTGGTGGGCGAAGGAGCCTGTGCACTCATTCTTGAACGGGATGATTTGGCGAAAAAGCGGCAGGCGGATATTTATGGTTGGATTCTCAGTGTCGGGAGTTCCTGTGTCCGTACTCCGCGACAGGGGGGCAATCCTCGCCAGGCGCTTGCCAATGCGATCAGGATGGCATTGAAACATGCGCAGGTTAATCCGGAAGATATCGGTCACATCAACGCGCATGGTTGCGGGGCGAAAGATCTCGATGCGGCAGAAGCCGCAGCGATCCATGATGTATTCGGTTCCCAGGCCAGTCGTATCCCCGTCACTGCGATGAAGCCCTACTTCGGCAATTGTGGAGCAGGATCGGGATCGCTTGAATTGGCAGCCTCCTTGTTGGCCATGAAACAAGGGGTTATTCCTCACACGCTCAATTACGATGTGCCCGATCCGGAATGCGAGTTGAATGTCGTTCACAAGGAACCACTAAAGACGGATCGAAAGCATTTCCTGAAACTGAGCGTCTCCCGTTCTGGTCGTGCCAGTGCGACAGTTGTTGAATCTGCATAAGCTTTCCGTAGAGACGTTCGAATAACAGCACATTCACTGTCCGTCTATCTGCTTTTATTTGATATGCCTCTGTGCCCTGCGATTCGATTGTTGTGGTAACTTCTTTCACGGGAATGGGTTATGTTAATACGGTCGCCAATTGAACGTTTCTCTGACAGGAGGAGTTGTTCATCACTTCGATTGGGAATGATCAATCCGATGCCCATTCTGTTGCAGAATTTCGTTGCAGAAATCTGTTGAAGAATTTTGCCTGGATTGGCCTCGTGGACTTTTCAAAAGTGAAGAGGCTGGTTATACTCTCGGCACTTAATCTGACGAGAACAAGCGGGTGTAGCTCAGTGGTAGAGCGCCACGTTGCCAACGTGGCTGTCGAGGGTTCGAATCCCTTCACCCGCTCTTTTTTATTGGTTCACCGTTGAAATTGTGAGATTGAAACAGGAGTCGTCTGCAGTGGCAGAAAACGAGAGTCAGAATCTTGGAGATAGCGGCGGCCAGGTTGCCGTCGCTGAGGCTGGAACAGAGAATACGCCGGAACGATTGGATCTCAAGGTCGAAATCGAAGAAGTCGGCCCCTGCAAAAAGCATGTTTCTGTTACCATCACCGAAAGTGACATCAAAAAGCTGCGGGATGAAACCATTGCCGAGCTGAGCAGGGAGACGGCTGTGCCCGGCTTTCGTACGGGCAAGGTTCCCGAGCGTTTACTCGCAAAGAAATTTCGTAAGGAAATTTCCAGCCAACTAAAACAGAGGCTGCTTGTCCAGTCATTGGAACAGGTTACTGAAGAAAATGGTCTGGATCCGATCAACGAGCCGGAACTCGATGTCGAAAACCTGGAGGTTCCGGAAAGTGGCGACTTCGATTACGAATTCGAAATTGAAGTACGGCCAACATTTGAAATCCCTGATTATTCGTCGATTACAATTGAACGACAGACCAGGGAAATAACCGATGATGATGTCAAACGGGCTCGCGAAAGATATCTGGCCCAGTTCGGCCAGGTTATTCCTCATGACGGGAAAGCAGAGCCTGGCGACTACATTGTCTGTGATTTTGAGTTCACCCATAATGGCGAGACGATCCGTAAAATGGAGGAACTTACGCTTCAATTGCGGCCGACACTGCGGTTCCAGGATGCAGAAATCGAGGGGTTCGACAAATTGGTCGCGGGGGCGAAGCCGGGTGAAGTTCTGGAATTCGATCTGAAAATCTCCCGCGAAGCGAACGATTTCGAGATGCGGGACGAAACGGTTCACGCCATCCTGACACTGCACGACGTCAAACGTCTTGAACTGCCAGAACTTGATGACGCGCTTCTGGAACGCATTGGTGTCAATACCGTCGAAGAACTGGACGAACTGCTGAAGGATTCGCTCGAACGCCAGGTTGCCTACGAACAGCGTCAAAGTACACGTCAACAGGTTCTCGACAAAATTACGGAAGCGTCTTCCTGGGATCTTCCGGAAGGGCTGGTTCGCAAACATGTTGATAATGCGATCAGGCGTGAAATGCTTGAAATGCAACAGGCCGGCTTCAGCACTCAGCAGATCATGGCTCGCGAGAACAAGATTCGTCAGGAATCCGTGTCCCGGACAGAACAGGCACTCAAAGAGCATTTTGTACTCGATAAAATTGCCACCGAGCAGAATATCGAGGCGACTGATGATGATATCAATATGGAAATCACAAACATGGCCATCCAGCGAGGAGAGGAAAGCCCTCGCAAATTACGGGCCAAGCTGGTCAAGAGCGGAATGATCGAAAATCTTGAAGCCCAAATTCGTGAGCGAAACGTGGTTGATTTCATCCTCTCCAAGGTTTCATTCAAGGATGTGCCGATGGACAACTTTGATGAAGACGATGTTGAGAGTGTCAATCGATCGATCACTTCATCCATTCTCGATTCTGAAACTTCGGTACAGGAAAGTGAGCAGGAAGATTGATTTTCACGCCTGTCTAAAGATATAAAAAGCTGAGGTAACCCCTCGGCTTTTTTTGTGTCAAACCGGAAGTCGAAATGGAATCACTGGAAACAATCCGATCTTTCAATACCGACCGAACTTTCAATACTGAATAGCTTGCAATGATTAAAGTAACCCTTCCCGATGGTCATGTGAACGAGTACAGTGACGACACAACCCCGTTGGATGTAGCGCGTCAAATCAGTGAGCGGTTGGCGAACGATGTCATCGCCGCGGTAGTGAATGATCAGGTTGTTGATGCGATGCGGCCGATCAGGGAATCGGCTGGTCAATCAGACGGAATTTCCCTGCGATTGCTGACCGTCAAAGACGAACAGGCTCTCGGCGTGATGCGACATTCCTGTGCTCACATCATGGCCAGAGCAGTCATGCGTCTGTTCCCGGGCACCGGATTGGCGTTCGGCCCGACCACCGGCCACGGTTTTTATTACGATTTCGATATCGAAACACACATCAGCGAAGACGATTTTCCCCGCATCGAGCAGGAAATGTCACAAATCATCAAGGAGGGAGAACCGTTCGAGCGGTTCACTCTCCCGCGAAATGAGGCCATTGAACTCTGCAAGGAAATGAATCAGGAGTTGAAAGTCGAGCACCTCGAATCGGGCTTGAAGGATCATGAATCGCTCAGTTTCTATCGGCAGGGGGAATTTGTCGATTTGTGCAGAGGGCCTCACATTCCGCGAGCCGGGAAAATCAAGGCATTCAAACTCCTTTCTGTTGCAGGGGCTTACTGGAAAGGGAACAAGGATAACAAACCGCTACAACGTCTCTACGGCACTGCCTGGTTCAGCAAAAAAGATCTTGCCCGATATCTGGAGCAGGTTGAAGAAGCGAAGCGGCGCGACCATCGTGTACTCGGCAAAAAACTCGGTCTGTTTCAGATCGATCCCGCTGTCGGACAGGGGCTGTGTCTGTGGCTGCCCAAAGGCGCAACCATCCGGGCATTGCTGGAAGATTTTATCAAAAAGGAACTCGTACAGAGGAACTACGATCCTGTTTACACTCCCCATATCGGTCGAGTTGAACTGTATGAAACAAGCGGCCACTTCCCGTACTATCGTGATTCCCAATTCGCGCCTATTTATGGACATGACGCAGGACGAATTATCGATTACTGCATTCAAAAACTGCAGGCTGATGAACTCGAACCGGAGCACGAAAAAACACTCCTGCAGGCTGCCTCGATCATGGGGTATGAACAACGGGATTATCAGAAAGCATCCAGCAATGAGGAAAAGATCGCTGCTCTACGGAAGTGGGAAAAGCAGCAGGAACGTTATCTGCTCAAACCGATGAACTGTCCGCATCACGCCCAAATCTATAAATCGCAGCCCCGTTCCTATCGTGATTTGCCCGTGCGGTTGGCTGAATTCGGAACCGTCTATCGACACGAACAGACAGGCGAATTGAACGGGATGTTACGTGTTCGCGGACTGACACAGGACGATGCGCATCTGTTTTGCACTCCCGAACAAGTGGAAGATGAATTCCGTGAAACGATGGAACTGGTTCAATTTGTTCTGAAATCGGTTGGCTTGAACGATTTTCGCGTGCAACTTTCCGTGCGTGATCCGAACAGCGAAAAATATGTCGGCTCGGACGAAAACTGGAACAGGGCCGAGGCGAGTTTGCGAAAAGTGCTGACCGACTCCGGACTCAGCTTTGAAGTTTGCGAAGGAGAAGCTGCCTTCTACGGCCCGAAAGCGGATTTCATGGTGCGTGATGCCATCGGTCGTGAATGGCAACTCGGAACCGTCCAACTTGATTACAATCTCCCCGAGCGGTTCGAACTGGAGTATGTCGGGGCAGATAACAAAACACACCGCCCGGTTATGATCCACCGTGCTCCATTCGGTTCACTGGAACGTTTTGTCGGCATGCTCATTGAACATTTTGCGGGGGCGTTTCCGCTCTGGCTCGCCCCGGAACAACTGCGCATTCTACCGGTGACAGACAAGGTAGCCGACTACGCGAAAACTTTGGAAAAACGACTCAAGCAGGAAGGCTTTCGTGTTTCGTGTGATCTGCGTTCGGCCAAGGTAAACGCAAAAATTCGTGATGCTCAATTGGAGTTGATTCCCTATATGCTCGTTGTCGGCCCCAAAGAGGCAGAGCAGAACGCGGTTTCGGTTCGGGATCGCATCGAATCGAAGGATATCGGCATGATGTCCATCGAAGAAGCAATCAAAAAATTCCGGGACGAAGTCAACGATAAAACAATCCGACAGGTCATCAAACCGAGCGCCCCGGGCATCGGCGGGGAATCCGCCACGGCAAATGAGTACTGAAAATGGGAACGGCAAATGAGCCTCGAAACTACCTTTTTTCGGCTGCTGACACCAGGTTGCGTAAAGCGAGTTGGAGTTTCAAAAATTTATTGCAATATTTAACGGGAAACCCGGCATAATTT
>JALTOP010000263.1 GCA_027000105.1 Planctomycetaceae bacterium
CGCGATGTTGTCGATATTCGGCACTTCGTTGACATCTGCCAAGTTGATCGTGATGGTCGCAGAACTCCCGAGCGGAACAGGCGCGTCGTTGGTCACTTCCACCAGCAGATCAAAAGTCGGATTCGCTTCAAAATCGAGCGCGGAGGAACGGGTCACGGTCAACTCGCCGGTTGCGGAATCGATCTGGAAGACGGTTGATCCACTTCCCCCCAAAATCGCATAGCTGAGTGTGCGAGTTGGATCGGGATCGGTCGCGGCGACAAACCCGACAGACGTCCCATTAACCGAATTCTCCGGTACCGTAAACGTCTGATCCACAATAATGGGCGATTCCGCTCCATCCAGAACATTGATGGTCACAGTCGCTGTATCACTGTAAACGACGGAACGTCCCTGGTCGGTTACTTTCACTGTCAGCGTGAATACGGGATTCGTTTCGAAATCGAGAATGGTCGGATCATTAACCGTAATTTCCCCGGTCAGAGGATTGACGGCAAAAGTGTTGTTCGTGTTTCCACCGACAATTTCATAGATAATCGAATCGATCGGATCTTTTCCGGAGACAAGCGTTCCCACACTTGTACCGACTGCGCTATTTTCCAAAACGGAGAAAGTTTGATCATTGAAAATGACCGGTTCAAAATATTCGAGATCAACTTCGTAATAACCGAGGCTACCGTAATCGCTATAACCAACTTCGGTATTTTTGAAACTGACCCCGTCGACTCGAAGATAATAGGTTTTCCCCGGCTCCAGAACAAAGGTGATCGTCCCGTCAAGGCGTCCCTCCGGACTGCTGAAAGTAATCAGCTGTCCGGAGCTGTCGAAAAGATCGACAGCAAGATCAAGGTTCGGTTTGAAGGCAGCCGGGTTGACTCGAATATCGACACCGGTGACTTCAAAGCCGGTCAGTTGCGGAACCGTGAAGGAGAACCAGTCAAGATCGGTTCGCTTGGTGATAATTCCCGTATCGTGAAAAACAGAAGGTGTCACCTCAGTCAACGGCGTGGCCGTGGCCAGGGTGTCACCGTGGTCATCCGGGCGAAAACTGAATCCATTCCCCCCGGCGATAATGGAAAGATCATCCTGTGCAGGCCCATTCCCGAAAGGAACGGAGTTGTTTGCTTCATACTGGTAGTGCCTCCGTCCATCATCAGGACTCGGATCGCGACTCAGTGGACCGCTGTGATACTCACCCTGGCTCCACTGCGTTAAGTTTCGGCTGAAGGCGGCTCCCATGATCGGCCCCCAACTGTTCACCCCGCTACCATGACCACCGTAATAGGTTTGATTGAAATTGGGATCCTGCTGTCCGGTTGTGGTATTAAACCTGAACAATCCATCGTGATCCAACCCCATCGTATGCCCCACTTCGTGGGAAGCGGCTTCAGAAATCCCGTTTACCGCCCCGCTGGTCCCCCCCAGGTTGCTCTGGAAGACGAAAGTCGGAGTATCTCGACCGGAATTGAAAGAACCAACAAAAGCGATCCCCCCAACAATGCCTATGTCGGAAGGCAACCACTCGCCGGAATCACCAGCAACAACAACACGTATCCCCCAGCGGTCGACAATATCCAGGGAGATATCAATATTGTAATCCCCAGTGCTATGAACTCCTGTTCCTGAACCGGGGTCTTGCGGGTCATCCTGGGCACCGCCGGCGACCAGTGGCTCTATATTATCAAGAAAACCGTTCCCTTTTCCTGCCCCGGTTGCTCCACTGACAACGACGAAATAATCACCCGCCACGGTTGCTTCGTAATCCAGGGCGCTATCGAGTCCATCGACATCATCGTTGTCCGCAACGACATTTCCGAAAGAGTCGTAAATCGTCACATAGGAATCGAGTGTGCTTCCGATAGACTCGGCATCGATATCAACAGAAATGACCGACCCGGCCGAAACTCCCCGAACGGCATACCAGTCGTAATCACCGGTTGTCGCGCCGAAGGCACCATCTCCGATATTCATTCCCGTTGCCCGGACGGTGCTTCCCGATGTCAGTCCTGTTTCGATGGCATCAAGTTGAGATCCATTTTCGCCACTTGCCTCATCAGCAAGCGAACTAATATCGATCACCGTTCCTGGGATAAATTCCCTTCTCAAATCTTCCAATGGAGGCTCTTCAGTCGTCACGTCGACATTAAAGGGACGGAAATCTTCAGATATCTGCCGCCAAATATCGTAAATATTTCTCAATTCCTGATCATTGAAGGTGAAGATGTCCCCATCGATATCGTAAGGACGGGAATCAATACGCGCCCCACCGTTCCATCCAGTCTGATCCACACCGGAAGGATCGTTGGTAATGTGACCATTGAAGTCAAGATAAATGATCTTGCTTGCAGTCGGATCACTGTGCAGTTTGAAAATATCGTCTTCTGCAAAGACATAACTGTTACTGAGCGGATTGTCGGGATCAACCCCCAAAGTAGCCGGTGCAGAACTCCCCGACGAGGAAGATGATGGTGCCGAGTTGTTCAGTTCATCAACAACAAAACCGGGAATCGTGTCGATGGCAAGATTATAGTTGCTGTAGACTGAAAGCCCCTTGATTTCCTCTTCCGCCCCGTACAGCAGGATCCGTTCTTCCATCTTTTCCGCTGTGGAGATGAAATCTCGCCTCATTGACTGCTGGCGAGTCGATTTGATGCGACGTCTTCCTCCACCCAGTTGACCTAGAGAACAGTCGATCACCATGCTGGAGATTCTTGCAAACAAAGACTGTACTGACATTTCGCACCCTACCCGATAGAAAATATGGCTAAACCTTGTTGCCTGTCACAATTTTTTCGCAATTTGCGCGCAGACCAGAAACAACGGTCGATCAACAGGATTTGATCGTATCCAGAGGCAGAATCGAAATTCAAGAACATATTTCGAAAAAATCAATAAAATCGAGATATGTGGCGCCGAACGTAATGCACCTGAAAATATCTACAAAAAAAATCGAAATTTTTCGAAAAAAACTGGCCCGACCGAAAAACGTGATTTTTGCGATATTTTTAACGGAAACAACCCTTGCTGCCTTGCACCATCGCCCTGTTTTCAGGGGCGCATGTACACTGTGAGGTGGTCGGCAAAGCGATAGGACTTCAGGAGGAGTTGAAAATGTGGCGCAATGCCGTGCCTCAAACTTTCCATGCTACCCATTATGCGACTGGATTCCGATTAAGTTGGCCAGTACCTGAAGACTGAGAAGAGTGACGATAAGAAAGCCAAAAGCCCAGGCCGTTAGCATGGCCACCTGCCTGCCGTTATCCGTTTTTTTTCTGGCAAGCCAGAGAAAGAGGATAAACATCGCCCCCCAAACCAGGCCAAAACCGATCACAACCGGATCTTTCCATGAGAAAACCGCCTTGCCGACTGGAGACGAAACGGCCATACCAACTCCTGTCACCAAACCGATTGTCAGCATGGGAAAAGAGACCATCACGGCCCAGTAATTGAACCGCGCCAATGTTGCCAATGGTGGAAGGGAAAAGCCCGGCCTCAAGTTCAACTTTTTCTTCAACCGACGATGCTGGAGCAGATACATCAGGCTGATCAGAAATCCGATGAAAACGCCGGTGATCCCGATAGAGAGGGAACTGGCGTGTAGCATCGTCCAAAATCGTTCCACTTGAGCCGCCTTGCTGGGAGAATCGTTCAGAAAAGCAGCCGCAACAACCAGCAGAAGAACAACGGGTAATACGAACAGCCCCAGAGAGTTGTACCCTTCCCGGTTGCCCACTTTCAGTGAATAGGCGAGGTAGACGACCACAAGCAACCAGCCGGATACCAACAGCCAATCGTGACTCGAACTCAACAGGGGTGGCAATTGTGCCTGAAACGAGCGGCCCAGCAGATACCAGGTATGAGCGATCAACCCTGCGGTTGTCAAAAGAATGGCAGCGACATGCTGCCACCGCTTGGCAAGCCAAAGCCGACTCATTTCCAACACGAAGGCGAGAAAATAACTGGCCAGAAAACAGATTAGGTGTGTTTGACGCATGAGCCCATCAGGATTCTGATTCTGCAAATTCATTTCTCGGGGCGACTGGAGAATCCACTTTCTCCGGGTCAGGCAAACTTGCCTCCGCGAAAGAATCTTCTGTTTCCCAAATAACCACACGGGAAACCCGGATCGGCCTGTCAGCCAGCAATTCCGGGCTGACTTCTTCGAGCAGATATCGGGCCATGTTTTCGGCTGTCGGGTTGTAGGGCATCAGAAAATACTTGCAAGGATCGACCATCCTGGCGGCTGCAATCCCGTTTTCATCGACTTCGTTGAGAAGAAATCCATGATCCCAGAACTCATCGATCCAACCATTGAACTTTTCCTTCAAAATGGAGAAATCGACCAACCGCCCGACGGCATCCACTTCTTCCCCGGTCACGTAAATGTCTGCAATATAGTTGTGTCCGTGGAAAAA
>JALTOP010000264.1 GCA_027000105.1 Planctomycetaceae bacterium
CGCCCGGTTTGATGGCGTAACGGAGCTTGCCATTTTTCCCGTCCCAAATGCGTATCACGCCACTTTGTCCGGCTCCAATGACCAGTTCTTCCCCATTGGTAACGGCGAGACTGTAGAGATAATTTTCCGCCCCGCTGAAATTGCGGTAATTGCGGCCGTTCCCTGCCTGATAGAGCCGAACCAGCTTGTCGCCGCAACTGCTGGCCAGGTTGTCGCTTGTCCCGATATATTCCAGATCGGTCACCTGTTTTCCGAAACCGCCGATCGTTCTCTTTTGGGCGCCGGTCTGTGTATCCCATATTTTGATGGTCTTGTCCGCGCTGGCTGAAGCAATACTCAAACCGTCAGCGCTCCAGGCAACTCCGAGTACATGTTCGGTGTGTCCCTCAAAAGAGCGAACAGGTTTCCGGGTAGCGACATCGAATATTTTGACAAACTTGTCAGCCGATCCGGTCAACAGTTTCTTGCCATCACGCGAAAACTTGATACTCAAAATGACATCACTGTGCGCCTGAGGGATTTTGCCAACCAGTTTGGCCGCTTTCCAGTCCCACAACATCAATTCCCCATCCCTTGAAGGATCTCCTCCGCCGGTGGCGAGCAACTTCCCATCGGGAGAAAATGCCAGCGATGTAACCCGATTGGCGAACTGACTCTCTGTCACCGCCAGTTTTCCATCAGCCGGCCCGAGACGTGAACGCAACTTCCATGAAACCGTCAGATCGAACTGTTTCGCCGTGATCGCACCGGTGATAACGCAAACACGGTTCCCGGACAGGGCGAGAAAATGAGTCGCTCCAGCGACACCGGGCAACTGTTTGGTCTCCAATGGCCGCCCGGTTTCCAGGTTCCAATCTTCGAGCGCCCCCGCCTGAGTGAGCACCTGCAGCCGCATCGCATCCACAAACCGGGCCCCCACTGCCTTGAGGCTGTTTTTGGCCAGTTCCGCCTTGATGGCAGCCAGAGCAGCTTCCATTTTTTTCAGATGATCAGCAGCCTGGTCGACATTCTTTTTGGCCTGCACCTGTTCTGCTTCTCCCCTTTTGAGAGAAGCTGTTTCCAGAGTGAGAGTCCGCTGGGCCCGTTTCTGCTTTTCCTGTGCCTCGGTGAATGCTTTCTGCTTTGCATCAAACGCCTTCTGTGCAGCGTCCAGTTTTTTCTTCAATTCCGGTGTTTCTTTCGCCGCCGCGATCTCTTTTTTCACCGCTTCCAAGGCAGCTTTTGCATCAGCCTGCGGTTTCTTTGTCGCTTCGAAGGCCTTGGTTGCCTCGGCGAGGGCTTTTTTGGCCTTCTCCAAAGACGCTTTACGGTCTGTCACGTCTTTATCAGCCGCCTTGAGCAATGCCTGCCGATTGGCTGATAACGACTTGGCGATCGCGACATTTTCCTCAGCCAACTTCGCCTGTCGCATTAACGCCGCGGGAGATTTGAACTCACGCTCCATCTTTTTCTGCTCGTTCCAAACAGCTACTCGTCCGGTCTGATGCACGGAGACAAGCCGCGATGCGTTCGGAGAAAGGACGATCGATTTCGCATCACCACCAACCGCCCAGTCCCTCTTTATACCTTTGGATGCCAAATCCCATACGACAACCGTCCCGTCACCGGAAAAAGAGAGCAGACCGGGCGAAGCGGACGGAATCAATTCCAGTTTTGTGACCGGTTTGGCATGTTTTTTCAATTCGGTTCCCTGAGCAACATAAGTCGCTGATTTTTCTGGCCGATGCCAAAAACGAATGACACCATCGGCATGACCGGCAATCAGATTATTCCCCTGAAACAGAAGACTGTGCACAGAACTGGGTACCACCCATTCCACTTTCTCCTTTTTGGGGATATCAATGACGAAAACCTTATTTTCCGCAGCCAGGGCAATTTTCTTCCCGGAATCATCAACCGAAGCGGCTACGATTTTCTGCAGTCCGGAATCCCATGACAAACCGGGCTTTTCGCTTGCAATAGCAACTTTTCCGTTCTGGTCGACGAGGCAGTAATGTTCGCGGTTTCCGGAAACCGCAACCGCCTGGATTGCGGAACCGGCGGAGGTCGATCCCAACGCCCGAGGTTGACTGCGTTCCCAGATTTTTACGATGCGATACCCGGCCGAGGCAATGTAATTGCCGGAAGGGTCAACCGCGACCGCGTCCACAAAATCGCGATGGGCATACGATTTCAATTCCGGATCGATCAGATATTGTCGATTATTGATATCGGTAAGCGAAATGACCTCAACCTGATTCCCCACGCCAGTGACAACAAAATCTTCGTAAGGCGTTAATGCCAGAGAGTAAACCGGGTGAAGATTGGCAGCCGGCTTGACCCAATTCAACGCAGACCGCCCGCCTGGAGCTTTTCCCTTGGCTCCCTGTTCGATCCACTTGCGCAGTTTCCAGACATCCTGCCCAGTCAGTTTGTGGGCATTCATTTTATTAGGCAGTGGAGGCATAACCGGTTCTTCGATTCGGGAAGCCACCAGATACAAAAAGCTCTCATCCGGTTTTCCCGGTACAATGGAAGGGCCGCTGTCCCCGCCCACCCGCATCAACTCGGGAGATTCCAGGCTCAGCTCGCCCTCTTTCGTTTTCGCATTGTGACACGCCAGGCAATTCTTCTTCAGTATGGGAAGGATATCCTTGGCGTAATCGACATCCCGTCCCAACTTCACCTCAACGGGAGCAATCGGCTTTTCGTCATCGGCATGAATGGGAAATGACTCGAGGGAGAGCGCCAACAGGGCAATCAGGCAGGTCATGTATTTTTTCATCATGGATATTCTCGTCTGGGCAAAAACATTTTTTTTGATGGAGTATCGGCACTTATGAAACAGGCAGGATTTCAATACCGGATCGCATTCACACATCTTGGGACATCTTCATACATCTTCAAAAACAGGGGCCCTTATCCGGGGCTGTGTTTATCAGGCTGTCATCTTACGGGATGGTTGTGTCAGGTCGGTCATATTATGGGACGGTAACATCATGCATTGGTAATATCATGCATCGGTAACGCTATGGGACGGTGATTGTCAGTGGGACATCAACATGGAGTTGGTGGGAATCGTGCATGATCGATCCGCGCACGGTACAGAACTGATGCTTCCCTTTCGTTGCATCAGCGGCAGCATTAATGGTAACGACCGCCGTTTTCTGATCCGGAGCCACCATCACCGGAGCAGCCGTGATACCTTTCACGCCGGGAGGAACCGTCAGGGAGACAGCGGCCATTCCGGTAACCTTATCCTTACGGGCAAGTTCTATCTTCACCTGTACTGTCTTCCCTTGCGTCAACGAAACTTCAGCCGGAGATTTCAGACTCAACACCAAAGGAGCCGGGTGGACGTAGAACACGAGACGGTCTTCGGTTTCCGCATATTTCGTCTTCTTGGCCGCCTGTTCCTTACGAACCCTGTCCAATGTTTTTTTGTACGCTGCAAGAGACTTTTTCGCCGCTTCGAACGCGGCACTCTCTTTTTTGAAAGCGTCTTGTGCCGCCTTCAATTGTGCGGTCAGAGTGGCAACTTTTTTCGAGGTACTCTTGATCGCGTTCGAGATCGCATCCTTTTCCCCGGTCAGTTTTTTCAGTTCGGCCATTTTTGAATCGACCAGCTTTTGACGAGCCGCCTTCTGTTTTTCGTCTTCACTTTTTTCAAGGTCGGTTTTCAACTTGCCGAGCGTTTTGTTTTCGGTATTGATCCGCTGAATCAGGGCTTGCTCATTCTTTTTCTGTTGGGCCAGCTGCTTGTTCGCATCTGCCAGTTGACTGGTCTTATCGGCCTGCTGTTTCTTGGCCGCCTCCAGTTTTTTCGACTGGGCAGCCTGCTCCGCTTCCTTCTTTTTGTATTCCTGCTCGGTACGGGCAAGCAGTTGCGGATTACGGATATAATTGACGACTTCTGCTGTCCAAATACCTTTTTGAATTTTCAATGGGCGTCGTACTTCGTATCAATAGTGGGGATTATATATTCGATAGTTCACTACATCAATGTACTTGAGAGGAAATATATGCCCCCTTTGAGTGTCGAATCTAAACGAAAGAAACAGACGAGGGAAAGTTCCCTCCTGTCTGGGGCGTATGTGGTTCTTTCAAGACACAGGCTTGCCGATGTTCTTGAGATAATTAAAACGGCAAACATGCCAGTTATGGCCATAACACGATTTCCTGAGGCGTACAATGAGCTTGAGAAGACCTCTGAGGTCGTGTGGGTGACCCAACTTTCGGAGGGTGTATCCCCTACCGCCCTCCACGTGATCCAGGGAAAGGTGGTTGATTTCGTGAGGCGCCATGAAGACTCGGTTGTCGTTGTGGACTGTGTGGAATACCTCCTGCTTTACAACGATTTTAGGACCGTGGTGAAGTTTCTGCTCACATTGAAGGATTACGTGATCGCATCTGGAAATACGCTGATAGTGTTT
>JALTOP010000265.1:0-2000 GCA_027000105.1 Planctomycetaceae bacterium
GATTTACTGGTCGTTCCGGAATTGGCAATTTGTGGTTATCCACCCAAAGACCTGTTGCTGCGATCCGGTTTTGTCGAAGCTTGTGATGAGGCGGTTGATCAACTGGCTTCGACTGTTCCCGCCGATTTGGGGTTACTGGTCGGGCATCCTACAAGGCGTGGGCAACCGCCCGGATGTGTGGCTAACGCGGCCAGCCTGCTTCATGGAGGAAAAGTTGTCGAAACCGTCTGTAAAAAACTCCTTCCCAATTACGATGTCTTCGATGAACGACGCTATTTTCTCCCGGCTGATTCGGTGAGGCCGGTTCAATTCCAAGGGAGAAAACTTGGTGTTCATATATGTGAAGATGCGTGGTTCGGGCAACCGGATACCTTTTACCATATGCGTCCGGCTTGCCATTCGGATCCGGTTCGCGAACTGGTTGAGTCGGGAGCTGAGATACTGGTGAATCTTTCGGCCAGTCCCTTTGAAATTGATAAATCGATTCGTCGGAATTCCATTTTCCGGGCGCACTGCCAACGTGGAAATGTTCCTTGTCTGTTTGTCAACCAGGTGGGCGGGAATGATGATCTTGTCTTTGATGGGGCTTCGTTCGTGCTGAATCGTCAGGGGGAAATTGTGACTCAACTGGCGATGTTCAAGGAAGAAGTGAAAATTGTCGAACTGCAAGAGGAGATGGAGACGGAAGAGTTGCAAATTGCTTCCCGTTCTGAGCAACTATTGCAGGCATTGACATTGGGCCTGAAAGATTATGCCGGGAAGTGTGGATTTCACGAAGCGGTTTTGGGGCTTTCCGGTGGAATAGACAGCGCTGTAGCCGCCTGTCTGGCCGCTGATGCATTCGGCCCGGAAAATGTCCACGCCTTAATGATGCCTTCCCGCTACAGCAGTCGACACAGTATCGACGATTCGCTCCTGTTGGCGGAAAATTTGGGGATAGAAGCAGTCGAAATTTCGATCGACGAAATCCATCGTTCTTACGAACAGTCGCCAACAATCGGGCTTGATTTATCAAGCCAACCGGCCGGATTGGCAGATCAGAATTTGCAGGCGAGAATTCGGGGAGCAATGGTCATGATTCGCAGTAATCGGCACGGCTGGTTGCCTTTGGCTACAGGGAATAAAAGCGAGTTGGCCGTTGGCTATTGCACTTTGTATGGAGATATGGCCGGAGGATTCGCAGTGTTGAGCGACGTGTTCAAGCGGGACGTTTATGCACTGGCCAATCATATCAACCAGGAAGCGAATCGGGAAATTATACCGGCGCACATTATCAACAAGCCTCCCAGTGCCGAGTTGGCTCCGGATCAGTTTGATCAGGACTCTTTACCCGAATACGATCTACTCGATACGATTCTTGAAGGACTGATTGAGCAGGAAAAATCGGCAGCAGAGCTTTCTGCGGTTTATCCTGAGCAGACTGTCCGCTGGGTTGTTGGCAAATTGGATCGTAACGAATTCAAACGCAGGCAAATGCCTCCCGGCATCAAATTGACACCCCGGGCTTTTGGCAGCGGTCGCCGTATGCCGATTGCTGCGCGTCAGACGCATTTTTATATGCATGATCAATAAATCTGGGCGAGCACCTTGCCCTACGTTTGCACCACAGCAAAGACCGAGACCTGTCATACCAACGGCCGGTTTCTTTGGGCTTGCGCAATTTTGTGATATTCCGCTTCAGCCGTATCAATCAGAATGAACAGATCTGGTGGCATCCGGAGCCTCCTTGAAAATGTAACGCGTTGCTACCGAATACGTTACATGCGCCAAAAGGCTTCGTTTTGTTGGACCTGATGAATAATAATCCGGGATAGCCACGTCGCAAATTAAACAGTCAAAACTCAAGCAGACGAAGCGGTTCTCCCTCCCAAAGTAAAAAAATGAAGGGCAGTAGTGCTTGTCAACATGGAAAGGCAAGCATGGTAAGGGAAGTGTTCTTTTGTGCCGGTCGCAAGCAGCTAATTCAGCTGAAACGCGAAAATCTGGAGTTTAATCTCAAG
>JALTOP010000265.1:2010-4408 GCA_027000105.1 Planctomycetaceae bacterium
TGAATCACGACTTACGGCCAAACAAAAAACAAAACCTGGCGCTGTCCAGTTAATCTCAAGTGAGTAAAATAAAACAATCGGTAAGGAAACCTGGACAGGTAGACGATATTACCGATATCTGGCGTTGCGATAACGCTCCTTCGATAAAAAATGAGAAAATGGAGGGAATGTAGGGATAAGACGAAGAATCTGAATGTAATTGGCAGGTGAAAGTGGAATAGTCGAAAATAAGGGATATCGAAGCTGCTCAGCCCTGAACGACACCTATTTGCATTTGCTTAAGTCCACCACGTTCGTTGGGCTGTGCCATTGATATCTTTTATTTATGCAAACCGGAAGTATTTCTGTCCCATTCGATAGTTGCGGCGGGCAGGTCTGCTTGGTCGGTGTTACAGAATCACTCCTCTGATGATCGAGAAAATAGCCTCTGCGATGACCTGTAAACTTCTAAGAAATTTTCTTCTGCTTGCGAGTGTATCCCTACCGGCATTCTGTGAAACAGTAATTGCCAAAGAGCCGATTGCAGCTCCGGCTGAACAGGGAGCGATTCATTCTCCACGAATTGTGACAAAATCGAGACGGAGCAGAAATTTTGATCTGCTGAAACTGGTCGATCAGGCAATTGAAGTCTCGGAAAGGCGATATCTGGTCGCCAATGAGCACTCCCCCTGGCAGATATATCATGGTTTGAACGCTTTTCGCAGAGATTTCAAGATTGAAAAAGATGGCGAAATTATCCGCGCGATCGACTGGATTTCGCAAAGCAATCCTCATTTTCGAGATCTTCCCTGGTTTGAAAAAACCGTCCATGGCGGTCGGGCTCACAAATATACGGTGCCCTACCATTTTGAAGGGCATCCCAATCAGTCTTTGGCGTTGATGGTGATGTGCAACCTGCCGACCGATTTCGAATTCAAGGTTGATAACGGGACGATCACCGTCGCTGATATCATTCACAATGCCAAAATGGATATCAACCCGAAGGAAGAACTGACCTGGACGTTGTGGTTTCTTACCCATTATGTTGATTCAGCGGAAACCTGGACGTCGCGATTGGGCGAAACGTGGAGTGTTGAAAAACTCGTCGCCAATCAGGTAAAAACAAAAGTGACAAAGGCGGCTTGTGGCGGTTCCCACAATTTGTACTCGTTGGCGGTTTCTCGCAACAATTACTTGAGACGTGGTGGCAAATTGAGGGGAGTCTGGGTCCAGGCCGATCAGAAACTGAAACGATATATGATGGCGGCGCGATCGCTGCAGCGGCGGGATGGGTCGTTTCCGACTCACTATTTCCGGGGGTACGGGTATCCCAAAAGTTTTAGCGAACAAATATCATCCACTGGCCACATGATGGAATGGTTGATGGTTGCGATTAGTGATCAACAGTTAGACGACGAATGGATTGAACGCGGCATTTATTACCTGGCCAAAAAACTGGTCGATAATCGTGACCAATCGGCGGAGTGCGGCCCGCTGTATCATGCCGTCAGTGCATTGAACATCTATCGAGATCGCGTTAACGGAGTCCCTTGGCCGAGCCCTGATGTTCAAACAACAATATCGGTGCAACAGAAATCAGTTGCACAACAAAAAACAAAACCTGGAAATGTTCCTCGTTCGCTGCCTCAGACTGGTCAAGAAAAAAAAATTGCAAACTTTGCGGTACAACCGGAAAAAGAGCAACTTCAGTTTACAATGCCGGAGAAAAAAGAGGAGAAGACCGATGCTGTTGACTCTGGTGAGGAGTCGGTCGCCGATCAATCGAAACAGGGTGTGCTCTCTCTCGAAATAGACAAGAAGGAAACCGGCGAGAGAAGGAAAGTCGAAGTCCTTGCTGCTCCCGAAGATGAAACGCCCGTCAAGTGATACTCCAACAAGAGTAGATCACGATCAGTTCCGATGCCCCATTTCGATCGCATGGGGGAGACCTACGGTGATGTCGGGATAGCCGAGCGTGTCTAGCAGAAGTTGATGGAGTTTGCTGTTGTCGCACCGTTTTCCTTCGCCCCGTTCTCCTTTGGGATCCTTCTGCGTTGCATTGAATCGTGGTGGAGGTGCCTGTAGCAAATCTGCCAACAACGAATAGTATTCCCGCCTGCGAATGGGACGATCGTCACTGACCAGGATGATTTCGTCGCTCAGGTTTGAGTCACCTGCTGCAATGATAGCAGAAACCGCATCTTCGATGTGTATCAGATTCAGCCAGGCGTCGGGATTACCGGGAATAGGGAGCGCCTGCCTTATCTGGTTCATTCTTGCAAGCAACCGATTAGGGCCGTATATCCCTGAGAGTCGAAAGATAATTGAATTGATGCCCGATGCCCGTATATGTCCTTCAGCTTCCAGGCAGATTTGGGCATTCTCCCGAGTTGGATTACATGGGGATTTTTCATTAACG
>JALTOP010000266.1 GCA_027000105.1 Planctomycetaceae bacterium
GTAAAGGTGCCTGATGATGTTGCATGTACCGTGGTTTCCAGAAAAGCGATCCTCAAGTGAGGTAAACCACAGTAAAGCATTAAGAATTCAGTAAGGCAGTAAGAATTATGACGTCAGCCCCCGATGCCACAAAAGAGGCAGCGGGCGTTTCTTCGCCCGCTCCGAAAAGTGCAAAGCCAAAGAAGTCGTCTCTGGCTTTGCAGCGGGACTACGTCCATGAAGCTCTCCAGAAACTGGTCGAGGGGCTGGCCCCTTATGCGGAAGGGAAACTTCAGGCCGTATTCCGCGACGACTGGAAGCGATCGGCCAAGGCCAGTTTTCGCCGACCGCGGGAAGGAAGTCCCGGCCAGAAACAGGACGAATTCATTTGGGATGCCCATTCAACCCTGACAGTCGTTTGGGATCAGTGGAATGCGGTTTTTCGTCAACATCTCGGGCACTACGAACGCTCTCTGGTTAGTGAATTGAGAGAATTTCGTAATCGCTGGGCGCATCAAAGACAGCTGAATTTTGATGACACCTATCGCGTCCTCGATAGTGTTGAACGTCTGCTTTCCGCTATTGGGTGCGATGAACTGGCTTGTGAAATATATGAAACCAAGCAGGAATTACTGGAACGGGAATTCTCGGACAAGGTCAGGGAAGAACAGCGGGCAAAACAGAACTTGCAGAACAAGTGGTGGACGATTGCCGTTTACGTTACCTGTTGCATCGCTATTGTTGCCCAAATGATTCTGTCCTGGCAATCAAGTGGGTATCTGATTGCGGGCTTTGTTGTGCTCGTTTTCATCTTTTTGATTTACCAGCGGTTACAGGCGGAGCCGGTGGTTTATGGCCCACACGAGTGCAGAAAGTGTTTCCGCATCATCTACACCGCCGATTGTCCTTATTGCAAACGAAAATGATGGAGCCGGTTGATTCCCCTTGCCTGCTTTCATTTGGGTGATACGGTCTGTCCTGCCATCATCGTGTGCAGGCGTTTTGTCGGTCTCCCTGATAAGTTGAACGAATCTGTACGTTGGCCGCATACGTTGACTGCAATGGTCGTAACAATGGATGCAACAACGATCGTAACAATGCTCGCAGGATGAAAGATAACATGACAGGAAAAGCAGTCATTGTCGATTTTGAGACGCTTCCCGGTGTTCCCTGTCCCTGCGGCACCGCTCGTCGTGCCTTTGCGGATCTTGCCGACTATCCGGCGACCATTCACCAAACGGAAATTTCAACAGAAGCGAAAACACATTACCATCGCAAACTGACGGAAACCTACTATATCCTCGAATGCGAGCCGGACGCAAAAATCGAACTTGATGGCGAACAGATTCCGATCAAGCAGGGAGTCTGCGTTCTGATTCCTCCGGGTGTTCGGCATCGAGCAATCGGTAAAATGAAAATACTTAATTTTGTTCTCCCCAAGTTTGACCCGAATGACGAATTTGTCGATTGACATCAACACTTGGTGGTTGGCATCATTCGTTCGGCCTGCCACTCGGTTTGCAGAACAGAGCGGTCGACCATCAACACCCACAGATGGCGTTAACGAATTCTGCCTCTTTCTCAAAGCTGTGTTGATAGTCAAGGTGGTTAAGCCAGGTGGCCATTCTATCAGAAGGATGAGAGATAGGGGGAGATGTTCCACATCGGTTCGGGAATGTGGAATCCAATTCTCAGGAAAAGTGTATGCAACGCGAAGAAATGATAGCCGCGATTGATTCTCCCGGCCAAATATGGGACGTGATTGTTATCGGCGGAGGTGCGACCGGCTTGGGCGCGGCGCTGGAAGCGACGACACGGGGGCACCGCACGGTTCTGGTTGAGTCACACGATTTTGCCAAGGGAACGTCCAGTCGTTCAACGAAACTGGTTCACGGTGGAGTCCGCTATCTGCGTCAGGGACAAATCGGGATGGTTCGGCAATCTTTGCGGGAACGGGAACGGTTGCTGAACAATGCCCCGCACATCGTTCATCCGCTCCAGTTCGTCATTCCTTCATACACAACCGCTGGCAGTTGGTACTATTATGCCGGGCTGAAAACTTACGATTTTCTGGCAGGAAGAACACAATTTCCGGGGGCCAGGTTGCTTTCCCGGCAACAGGTAACCGACAGCCTGCCCACGTTGAACGAAGCGAAATTGCGGGGAGGCGTTCTGTATTCGGACGGTCAATTCGATGATTCACGTTTGGCGATCAGTCTGGCTCGGACGATCGCGGAGCACAAGGGGATCGTACTGAATTACACGCCGGTTATTTCGATGGTTCACCAGGGAGGTAAACTGACCGGAGTTGTGGTGCTCGATAAAGAATCGGGACGGGAAATATCGCTGCAGGGGCGTGTCATCGTCAATGCAACCGGTGTCTTTGCCGATGAAATCATGAATCTGGATGAGGAATCCTCTCCCGAGGTTCCACACCATGGTGAGCCGGTTGTCATGCCGAGTCAGGGGTCGCATCTGGTACTGGATCGATCCTTCCTGCCCGGCGATGCGGCGATGATGATTCCCGAAACCAGAGATGGACGGGTGCTGTTCGCGATTCCCTGGCACAACCATCTTCTGTTTGGCACGACCGACCTTCCGGTAGAATCTGTCACATTTGACCCCCGACCTCTGGAAGAAGAAGTAGAATATCTGATCGAATATGCCGGGATGTATTTGTCGAAAAAACCGACTGAAAGTGACATTCTCAGCCAGTTTTCGGGGCTCCGTCCACTGGTTCGCAGTGAATCTGCCGGGAAATCGACCGCATCACTTTCACGAGAACATGAGATTCGAACCTCTCCGAGCGGCTTGATCAGCATCATCGGTGGCAAGTGGACAACCTACCGGCATATGGGAGAGCAACTGATCGACCTGGCAGAAAAAGTGGGCGATTTGAAAGCCCGTCCATCACAGACCGCAACTTTGCCGATACATGGTGCCCCGGTCATGGGGAAAGATAAAAGCCTTTCATCGGACGATGAGTTCCTCAACGTTTACGGTAACGACGTGGATGACCTGCGACTGCTATCGGAAAAAGATCCTTCATTGGGGAAATGTTTGCATCCCCGTTTACCGTATCTCGCCTCGCAGGTTGTTTGGGCCGCCCGGCATGAGATGGCCAGAACAGTCGAGGACGTTTTGGCTCGCCGTACCCGTGCCCTTTTTCTGGACGCTCAAGCCGCCCTTGCCTGCGCACCACAGGTTGCATCCTTGTTGACGCAAGTGCTCGGCACAAGTGAAAGCTGGAAACAGGAGCAGATCGATTCGTTCGAAAAATTGGCCAGAGGGTATTGTCCCCGCGCTAATGGCTGATGCTGCACCAACCCAATCCCGGAATTTGCGTACTGAATTCGATTTCTGAACGGGACTGTCCCAGTGATAAACCGTCTCAGTTATAACAAGTGAGAACAAAGCGGACTGCGGGGGCATCCCCCCTCCCCATAAAACGCTCTTCAAAGATTAAGAGACAAGGCCTGATATGTTGCTATCCCGACAGGCCTGCCAATCTGTAGGCCTATCTGGCCGAGACGTCATTCAGATTCCAGTTATATTTCAGGTAATTGATGGTCACATGAGGGTCGCGGGCCAGTTGTCGGGCCTGCTCAGGCATGTACTTGCTCAAATAGGCGAGTTGCTGAGCTTTTGAGGAACCGAAATCAGAAGCGAACCAGTTCGTGATGGCACTCATGCTCAGGGTGCGTCTTCGCGTATCGACCTTCAGATTTTTTGATCGTGAAAAGAAGTCCCGTGCATTATCCGTCAATTGATTCTCAAGACGACTGGCCACGTACGCTTCATTTCGCAATCTCGGGCAACCAATTGACGCACAGACAATCGCAAAGTGAATTCGCGGTTCGTTCATCCTGCGCAGAATTTTATGTTCGATATCTTCCAAAGAGTATTCGTGGTTACCAACAGGCAATTTCAGCTGTTTCCAAATGTTGTAACCGACCAGCTTGGCCGTGTGATTACGAATGCTGGTGGTCGGGTAAACCTGCAGAATTCCTTCTAATGTCACTGCGTTGTAAGCGTTGATCCAAAAAGCGAGTTTCGCTTCCCGACTGGCGGCCAGACGGGGATTCGCCCGGCTGAGTTGTTTCAAATAGTTTTGCAGGGCAGATCGATCCGCTCGCGAAGCCTGCCAGGCTTTGTAGTTGACGTAGCCATTCTCGTCGACATATTTCTTTAACAACGCATCGAAACTGTCATGTCGAATCCGATCCATGGAGACCTGCTGATTTGCCGGCCAACGCTGTCCGACATAACGATCCGCTCTGACCTGATCGGGCGTCATCAAGACGTAAAACATGCCTATGACACCCAATGCCGAAAGAATGATCTGGTAAATCTGTACTCGAAATTGCCGCATTGCATGACCTTCCTTGTTACCGGGAGTGATTCTAGATCCGACGCTGGCGGTTTGCCTACATCGATTTGTACCCTCACAGCGCATCATCCTGTTTTTTTCGATGCCGTTCTGTTAGATGGCTGACAAAATGCGTCTGTTTTGGGCAAAACACAATTTTCCGGCAAAATGAGGGCGACTATCAGTCAAAACTGGCTGATTGGCCTGTTTTCTGCCTACAATAGCGATTGGTTGTTCACATTCGGAAATCGTCTTGTCGGAGAGTAACCACTTTGATCAGGTTCGAGCGAACGAAAATTACTGTTTTGATTTTTGGGGCGTTTTTCCTTGCAGGCCCCTTGCTAAAAATTCGCGCAGAGACTCCCGGGGAATGGATGCTGGTTTCGAAGAGTGACCTACCGAGTGGAACTGGCCTGGCTGCCGGTTTTGTTGCTGATGAAGGGATTGAGCGTCATCGTGATGTCGTTTTTGCAGACAATTTTGAGTCGGAAGATTTGGGATCTCTGTGGGATGATAGACGCAATCGGGGCAATGAAGTGTTGTCTCTTGTGAATAATTCTGCATCAGGGGGGCCAGTCGGAAAAAGATCTCTTCGTGTCGTTGCTACACTGGGAAAGAATACCGGTGGTGGTCTGACAAAATGGTTCAGACCAAATGATAGTATTTTTATCCGCTTCTATACAAAGTTCGATTCCAAATGCGATTATGTCCATCATTTTTGTACACTGAGAGCCAATAAGTCACTCTCTGGTAGGGATCGCTGGAGTGGTTTTGGTGGTGCCGGTCTTCGGCCTGTTGGCAATGAAAGATTCTCCACGGCACTGGAACCATGGGGAAATGCAGGAAAATTTCCTGCACCGGGCCGTTGGAATTTTTATAGCTATTGGCACGCAATGAAAAAAAACAATGATGGTCACTATTGGGGGAATGCTTTTCAGCCACTATCGCAGGCGAATATTCCCAAGGGGAAATGGATTTGCGCAGAGTTCATGCTTAAACACAACACACCCTCTCTAAATGATGGCGAACAGGCATTTTGGATTGATGGAGAATTGCGCGGTCATTGGCGGGGCATCAATTGGCGGACGAGCCCGAAACTCTGGGCGAATGCATTCACATTGGAAACCTATATCACCGAACGATGGACGAAAAACAGAATAAATACAGTCTATTTTGATAACGTGGTCATTGCCTACAAATACATCGGGCCAGCAGGCAAGTAGCCCAAGCCAGTTCTTAATGCTGGCTGATTGGCCTGTGCAGGATTGTATTTTATTGCAGGATCGATTCCCTTGTTGCGATAATTCAGTTGTGATAATTCTGTGCATCAAACCTCAAAATGAGACTTGAACAGCCATCGGTAATCGAAGATGATGAAGAGGTTGTGTAACCACGAAAGTGAAACAGGAAGGAGGAGGTCGAGATGAAGCATTCGTCGACCGCGGGATCATTCTGGCATCGATTCCCCCAAGCAAACTCGGTTCGATCGCGACGGGAGTTTCTTCAGGAATCGGGAGGTGGGCTCGGGGCGATTGCTTTGGCGGCGATGTGCCTGCAGGATTGCGCAAGTGCTGCCAGTTCATCGAACTCTCGTACATCGATCACATTTCCGCAATTTCCTGCGAAGGCCAAAAGAGTGGTTCAGCTTTTCATGGCCGGGGCTGCCAGTCATATCGACCTCTGGGATTACAAACCGGAGCTGATCAAACATCACGGCGAGCCGTCCGATTTCGGTGAAAAAGTTGAAACATTCCAGAATGGCCTGGGGCCGTGGAAGAAGCCGGTTTGGGACTTCCGGCCGTACGGTGAATCGGGAAAAATGCTCAGCGATGTCGTCTCGGATTTGGGAGCCTGCGTTGATGACATCGCTTTTGTCCACAACATGGTGGGGAAAACGGGCGTCCATTCATCAGCGACTCTCCTGCAAACAACCGGTTTCAACTTGCCGGGCTTTCCGGGTATGGGAAGCTGGATCAGTTATGGTTTGGGTAGCGAGAATGAAAATCTGCCCACATTCGTCGTTCTGCCTGATAAACGTGGCTTCGCTTCGAATGGAGCCAAGAACTGGGACGCCGCATTTTTGCCTTCGGAGAATTCTGGAACCGTTATTTTTCCCGGTCGCCAGACACCAATCAACGACCTGTATCCACATCGCAAGGGAAAGTACATCACAACAAAAACCGAGCAGGAAACGCATCGCCTGCTTGCCCGATTGAACAGGGAACATGCCCAGACACGTCAGACAGAAGCCCGGCTCGATTCGCGCATTCGTTCTTACGAACTGGCTGCCCGGATGCAACTGGCTGCCCCGGAAGCTCTCGATATTTCCAGGGAACCGGCCTACATTCAGGATATGTACGGGATCGAGCGGGGTTCTGCACATTGGCCCAAGGAAATCAACTCTCGTGAAGAAATGGACTACTTCGGCAGAAAATGTCTGATTGCTCGACGATTACTGGAACGCGGTGTCCGTTTTGTACAAATCTGGTCCGGTAACGATAACGGTTTCCCCAGACGCAATTGGGATTCCCACGAAGACGTGGAAAGAGACCATGGCCCATTGGCAAACGGAATGGCCCGTGGCTCGGCAGCACTGATTCAGGATTTGAAACAACGGGGCATGCTGGAGGATACGATTATACTCTGGACGACCGAGTTTGGACGGATGCCTTCTACACAGGGAGGAAAGGGACGCGATCACAACCCGTACGTTTTCACCAACTGGCTTTGCGGCGGTGGAATCAAGGGGGGCGTCTCTTATGGCCCGAGCGATCAGTGGGGATATAAACCGCTCGATCGCAATCATTTCACGCAAGGTTATGATATTCACGCCACCATTTTACACCTGCTTGGCATCGATCACACTGCACTCACCTATCGGCATAACGGAGTCGACCGCCGTCTGACCGATGTGCACGGTCATGTGATTAAAGAGATTATTTCCTGATGCAACTCCCGTGCCTCAAAGAATAGATGGAACGAGTAACAGTAACGTAGGGCCGGTGCAACCGGCCGGATTGGAAAAACGGTTGGTGAGAAGTTATCACGCCAAGCCGCAATGACGCCAAGAGTTTTCAAATCGTATGATAAAACAAATGAGATCCAGAAGAACGAATGAAATCACCTTGAGATGTTTCCCTTCTTTACTCTTTCTCTTTCCTTTTCTTTGCGGCTTCGCGTCTTTGCGCGATACCCTTTTCTCGCAACGGCCAGGCATTGTAAGCGGAACGGCGCAAGCCGTCCGGTAGTGGCCACGCGATAATGAAATACCAGAACTGTAGGGGCGTCACGACGCACTCTCGTAGCATCTTTCGCGGGGGGAGGTCGTTGAAGATGGGAAGGTGATTCAAAACTATTTGAGATGTTTTTTGAACCAGGCAACTGTTTCATCAAAGGCCCGTTTGTGCTGTTCGCCCTGGAAACCGTGGCCGGCACCTTCCATGACGATCAGTTGGCTGGGAACTTTTGCTTTCTGGAACGCCGCATAAATGTTACGGCTGTGTTTGATCGGTACCAGCGTATCCTTATCGCCAGCAATCAGCAGGGTGCTGGCATCATCACTGGTGACATGAACCAGGGGAGAGCAGCTTTTCGCCTGTGCCAGGCTGAGATCCAACGCAGGAAACTTTTCATAGGCCGGCAGATGTTGCGGCGCTTCCCACACCATAATCTGCAGATCGGTCGGAGCAACCCAGGCGACAACTGCTTTCACCCGGTCGCTCACCCGTTGAACAGGGTCTGTTGCTTTGGGGTTCCCGCTGTCCGAAGCGGTTCCCAGCATCAACGACAGATGCCCGCCAGCGCTTCCCCCGTAAACTCCCAGGCGATCCGGATCGATATGAAATCTCTCAGCATTCAATCGGATATACCGGACACTTCGGCGCACATCCTCGACCGCTTCCGGGATTGAAAATTTCGGGCTGCTACCATGTCGGACAGCAAAAACGGTAAAACCATGATCGGTCAACGGTTTGGTCCACTTTGCCAGAACATCCGGCGGAGCCCATCTCGAGTACCATCCACCACTGACCATAAACAGAACACCGGCTCCGTTTGCGTTCTTTTTGGGCGTCAACACATCGAACGTCAGGGCGAGGCCATATTTGTGACCATAAACAACATCGGGGGTGACATTGAAATCTGCAACAAAATCTGCAACTTCCGTATCATCGGCAACAACAGAATGGCAAAGAAAAATCGACAAGGCGAAAATAGTTAGCAAAAAACGGGTGTGCATAGTTGCATCCTGACCAAAAGGAGAACGAATTGCTGAATAGAACAACGAATTGCAGGGTTTTGTTCCGGAGTACAAAACCGGGGGTGAATCATTCTTTTGTGTGACGAACTTTTGTACGACGAACAGGATTCTCGCAAGACCTGCCTGCCGTTTGGTTGAGAATTGAACGCCGGAACGTCAACCCGATTCAGCAAAATAACAGCCGGACTCCTTCCCCCGGAATTTCCTTTCACCTGGAATTTTATTGAACGAGATCAGGAGAGTATTCCTCTGACCGGCCCATTATCCAACACGCCGGTAATTTTCAAATCCAATCCCTGGAACGGGATGGTGAATCGGTTGTGATCGATACCGAGGCAATGCAGGATTGTGGCGTTCAAATCGTGGATGTGAACCGGATTTTCGAGGACGTTGTAACTGAAATCGTCCGTTTCGCCGTAAACAATTCCCGGTTTGATACCGCCTCCCGCCATCCAGATACAGAAGTTTTTCGGGTGATGGTCGCGACCGTAGTTCTTTCTGGTCAGTTTCCCCTGACAGTAAACGGTTCGACCGAATTCGCCTCCCCAAATGACAAGCGTATCTTCCAGTAAACCGCTTCGTTTCAGATCGTTAATCAGTGCCCAGGCGGGCTGGTCGACATCCTTGCATTGATTCACCAGATCTCTGGCGATATTGCCATGCTGATCCCAACCGCGATGGAATATTTGTACGAATCTGACATCGCGCTCCGCCATCCTGCGGGCCAGCAGGCAACTGGCTGCAAAAGTTCCCGGCTTTGTGACGTCAGGGCCGTACATATCGAGAGTCTGTTTGGTTTCTCCAGAAATGTCAGTCAATTCGGGAACGGAAGCCTGCATGCGAAAGGCCATTTCCGCCTGATCAATCCGCGCCCGCGTTTCAGGATCGCCAATTCTTTCAAACGTTTGTTCGTTCAGAACGCCCAGCCTGTCCAGCATGCTGCGTCTGGTTGCGCGGTCAATCCCTTCCGGGTTCGACAAAAACAGCACGGGATCGCCCTGAGCCCGCAGAGCCACCCCCTGTGTGGAAGTTGGCAGAAAGGCGGATCCCCAAAGTCGGTTATACAGTGCTTGTGCCTGTTGGCGACCTGTCCAGGTTGGTGTCATCACGACAAACGACGGGAGATTGTCGTTCATCGAACCGAGTCCGTAACTGAGCCACGACCCCAAACTCGCCCTGCCGGGCAGTTGGCTTCCGGTGCAGATGTAAGTAATAGCGGGGTCATGATTGATCGCCTCGGTGTTGACTGTTTTGATAATGGCCAACTCATCCACCATTTTTGCATGGTAGGGAAGAAGCTCGCTGACCCAGGCTCCGCTTTTTCCGTGCTGGGCAAATTTGAACTTGGAAGGAGCGATCGGCAACGACGCCTGCCCGGAAGTCATTGTTGTGATACGCTGCCCCTTTTGGATCTCCGGCATCTTCCGTAAATCTTCGTTGAACAGATCGTTCAGTTTCGGTTTGTAATCGAACAGGTCAATTTGTGAAGGTGCCCCGGCCATGAAGAGATAGATGGCCCGTTTGGCTTTCGGAGCAAAATGGGGAAGATCCGGCAACCCTCCACTGGCAACGGCTTGTTGTTTTGGCATCAGTGAGGCCAGCGCAGCCGTTCCCAGCCCCATTGCAGCACCACCAAAAAAATGCCGGCGAGTTTGCTGTAAAGCATAATCAGTCAATGGCGATTTCTGGAGAGGCTTCATCAGACCACCTTTAGTGTATGTTAGGGAAACTGCTATCAGGGGAGGGAATGTGCAGACACGGCAGCAACCGCGATCAGTGATATTATCTGCTCCCAACGTGCAAGTATCAATTGAAAAAACGTTTTTTTGAGGGAGCTCCTGTTTTTTCAGGAATATATGGCAGCGAACATTTCTGTGGTTTACAAATGACGCACCGATACGGATAATTTCGGTTGATGATATGATGTTATCCGGTATGGAAAGAGGAAATCAAGCCAGGTTGAATGTCCTGCCAAGTTGTCTGTTCAGTTGGCACGGGATGGGAAGCCGCTGAATCACGCCCCGCCTGTAACTCCTTCCGATTTTCGAGGTTGTACGATGAAAACCGAGATTGTTTGTTTCGCCGTGATTTTCGCATTCGCTTTTTCTCCTGATGCTTTTGGAGAAGAACAGATCGGTTTTGGTGACAACGTTCGCCCGATTCTTTCGACGAAATGTTTTGCGTGTCATGGGCCGGATGCCGAGCAAAGAGAGGGCGGGTTTCGTCTTGATGAAAAATCATCTGCATTGGGTGAAGGGGATTCCGGAGAGAGGATTATCGTTCCCGGCGATCCTGAATCGAGTGAAATGATCGTGAGAATTCTTTCGGACGATCCCGATTTGGTGATGCCCCCGGAAGATTTCGGGAAGGAGTTGACCCCGCAGGAAATCGAGACGTTGAAACTCTGGATCAAACAGGGAGCCAAATGGCAGAAACATTGGGCTTACGAAGCTCCAGTCAAGTCGCAATTACCGGAAGTCAGGCAGGGTGATTGGGTACGGCAACCGCTGGATCGCTTTATTCTTGCCCGCCTGGAAAAGGAAAACATGAAACCGGGAAGCCGGGCTGATCGCATCACATTGATCCGGAGAGTCACTTTCGATTTGACCGGTCTTCCGCCTTCGATAGAGGAGGTCGAGAATTTTCTGAAAGACGATTCTCCCAACGCTTACGAAAAAGTGGTTGATCGCCTGCTGGCTTCTCCCCGATACGGTGAGCACATGGCTCGCTACTGGCTCGACGCGGTTCGCTACGGTGATACACACGGTTTGCACCTGGATAATTATCGCGAGATGTGGCCGTACCGCGATTGGGTTATACGGGCCTTCAACAGCAATATGCCCTACGATCAGTTTGTGACGGAACAGCTTGCCGGGGATCTGCTGGAGAATCCGACACAGGATCAGCTTGTCGCCACCGGCTTTAATCGATGTCACGTTACAACCAGTGAGGGAGGTTCCATTGCCGAGGAGGTTTATGTTCGCAATGTGGTCGATCGTGTGGTGACATTCGGAACGGTTTTTCTGGGGGCAACATTCGATTGCAGCCGCTGTCACGATCACAAATTCGACCCCTTTACGATGCACGATTTTTACTCTCTGTTCGCCTACTTCAACAGTATGGATGGCAATCCGCTCGATGGAAACAGAAAAGATCCGCCTCCAGTAATCCGGGTTTTCACACCGGAACAGAAAAAACAGCTTGCCCAGTACGACAGCAAACTGGCCGCACTCAATCAATCATTGGCGGCGATCTCTCCCCGTATCAGGGAGTTACAGAAAAAGTGGGAACCTGTTGCGCTTCAACAGAGTGAGCAATATAAATCGGTCGAGGCGAGCTGGCAGGTTCTGACTCCGGAAAAGTATGTTTCGCACGGGGGAGCCACGTTGAAACTGCTTGCTGATCAGTCACTGCTGGCCAGTGGCAAGAATCCGTCCCGGGAAATTTACGAAGTGCAGGCAAATCTTCCCGGCACAGACTGGCTTGCAATTCGACTCGAAGGATTGATCGACCCGTCATTAACCAACGGCGGTGCAGGGCGAAGTGCGAACAGCAACGTTGTGCTCACGGAATTTGAAGCCTACGTCGCTTCACCCAATAACCCTGAAAAGTGGGAGCCGATCAAATTCCGAACCGCACAGGCAGATTATGAACAGGAAAATGGCGACTTCAAAGTGTTGAACGCGATCGATGGAAAACGGGAAACCGGATGGGCCATAGCAGGACACCAAAAGAAAGAAAATCGTGTCGCATTTTTCGTGGCTGAAAAGCCGTTCGGATTCCCAGAGGGAACACGATTGAAAATCATATTGAAGCACGAATCCCCGTACGGACAGCATCAATTCGGACGATTTCGGCTTTCAGTCAACAAAAAGAATCCGATAGCGACGCAACTGCCGGCGGATATCCTGGCGATCCTGAAAACAAAACCGGAACAGAGGAAGAAAGAGCAAAAGGCGAAGCTGCGAAAATACTACCGGGAAAAAGTTGTTCAGGATAAAGAATTTGTTGACTTGACCAACAGGAAAAATAGCCTGAAAAAAACGCGAGACGACTTCTACAACAAAATTCCGACGACGCTGATTTTCCGGGAAACAAAGAAGAAGAAAAAATCCTACGTTCTCAAACGGGGTGAATACGATCAGCATCTTGAGGAGGTGTCCCGTCGTACTCCCTTATCACTGCCTGAGATGAAAAAAGAGTGGAGCAACGATCGGCTCGGCCTGGCAAATTGGCTGGCTGACGAATCAAACCCGCTGATGGCTCGTGTGACCGTGAATCGTTTCTGGCAGCAACTGTTCGGTACGGGTCTTGTCAAGACTGCGGATGACTTCGGATCACAGGGAGAAGTGCCCAGTCACCCGAAACTGCTCGATTGGCTGGCTGTCGATTTTCGTGAATCGGGTTGGGATGTCAAACGCCTTTTCAAAACAATGGCCATGTCGGCGACCTATCAGCAATCTTCCAGACTCACACCTGCACTGTTCGAAAAAGATCCTGAGAACCGACTTTATGCCAGAGGGCCACGTTTCCGGCTCGATGCGGAACCGCTCCGCGATCAGGCATTGTTTGTTTCCGGTTTACTGGTGGAAAAACTGGGAGGGCCAAGTGTGAAACCTCCCCAGCCTGCCGGATTGTGGTACGCGGTGGGCTACACCGGCTCCAACACGGCTCGCTTCGTACCCGATACAGGACCGGAAAAAATTCATCGCCGTACTGTTTACACATTTTTGAAACGGACGGCTCCACCGCCGGAAATGTCTACCTTTGACGCTCCTTCCAGAGAGTCGAGTTGCGTGCGCAGAGAACGGACCAATACGCCGATGCAGGCACTATTGCTGTTCAACGATCCGCAGTATCTTGAATGCGCTCATGGACTCGCTGCCCGCGCCATGAGGGAAAAGGGGGGCTCTCCTGAAGCAATCGCAACTTACATGTTCCGGCTTTGCACGTCGAGAAAACCGAATGCGAAAGAATTGAAGGTATTAGTGGAAGGCTATCGGGAAGACTTGAAGCGATTCTCCGCGTCTCCCGAAAAGGCGGCCAGTCTGGTTAAACTGGGCAGCCCTGAAATCGCCAAAGGTCTTCCGGCCGACGAATTGGCCGCCTGGACGGTCTGCGCGAATATCCTGTTGACGGCGGATGAAGTCATCACGAAAAACTGAACAACCAGGTTCTGATCTGATCGACGAGAAGGCTGCGGCTGCCAACACGGTGGGAAAACCAGACGGTGATGTGATGGCCATTGCCGCTCGTATGGGAGTGGTCGCAGTTGTGAGCGTCGTCAAAGCTGTCCGGGTTGGTATCAATCAGTGGGTCGCAGGGCGGCCAAAGTGGTCTGTGCCTGAATGCGCACCTGTTGGTGCGGAGCGTTTTTTGCAATTTTTATGAGTCGTGAACGGTATCGACCGGCCGTCTTGGGATGCTTGGCCAGCGCGCGTAATGCTGCAACAGTGACTTCCGGATCTTCATTTTGCGATTCGACAATTTTCATCAAAACATCCAGCAGTTCTTCCCGCGTACCGGCCAGTTCTGCCAGTGATTCAATTGCAGCGACCCGGACGATGGGGTCGGAATGATGTTGCGCTGTTTTAACCCACAGTTCGATACCCGGATCGGGTTTGAAAAGGTTCAATGCCCAGACGACCGCCAGGATGAATAAAACAGCAGTCAGCGCTCCCCAGACCCATCGCAGACTTCTTTCGAAACCTGAAAAAACAGAGGAGGTCTCCTGGTACGGGGAGGGGAGCACATTCTTCTTTTTTTTGTGCGTCGAGGAGGATTCAACCAGGCGTGGTGATTCACGAAGTTGAGCAAGTCTTTCCGAAACGACCAGCGCATTTTTCGGACGATCAGCCGGAGACTTGGCCAACATGGAGAGTACCAGACGCTCCAACCCGGCAGGGCAATCGCTGTTGAATTCGGAAATCGGGGCCGGTTCCTGTTTCAGATGGGCATGAAGAATCGGAGCGGGATTCTCTCCCGCAAACGGCGGTTGTCCCGTCAGCATTTCATAAAAGACACAACCGAGGGAGTAAATATCGCTACTATGGGTGAGTGGCGGTTTCCCGCGTATCTGTTCGGGCGACATGTACTGAACCGTTCCCAGCGTTCTGCCGTCAGCGGTCAACTTCGCTTCGGACATCACGCTGACTAATCCGAAATCGCTGAGCTTGACCTGTCCCGTTTTGGTCAACAGAAAATTGTTCGGTTTGACGTCCCGGTGAATAATATTTTTGTCGTGAGCATAAGCCAGGGCGGCACACATCTGGCGTCCAAGTTCGATCATCTTGGGCCAAGGAATCTGGCCGTGACTCTGGATTTTGTCCCACAGCGTTCCGCCTTCAAGCAATTCCATGGCGTAAAACCGCTGTTTATCTTCGCAAACTCCCCCGAAAGAACGGACGATGTTGGGGTGACGCAACTCCTTGAGTGTTGCGATTTCCAGTTCAAAGCGCGCCAGAAGTGTTTTATTGTTGACATCAGCCGGGATAAGCTTCACTGCGAACAGGCGATCATCCTTCACATAGCGGCCTTTATAGACGACCCCCATGCCTCCTTCGCCTATTTTTTCCAGTAGCTCAAATGGCCAAACCCAGATGCTTCCCATGTTCCCATTCAAATCAACGAAAGATCGTTGTCTCTACCCGCCCCAGGCAGGGCGATACGTTCGGCGCTAACTGTCAAGAAGCCTATACCAAAATAATGGCCATATCCAGAGTTTATATTTGCAGGTGGACAATTTTTCGAAAAACATCAAGAGATTTAGCGGGTTTTCCGGCACATCGCGACCGGCAAAATAAGACCATTATATCCCTGTTTTACTCCCCATTTTGATTTTGCGCCCGAATCAGGCCTGCAGAAGGGGAGTCACCAGACAAAAAGAAACGGTTCAGACAGTATCAAACTTCTGGACTGAGCTTGATCGAAGTTGGAAGTTTTTCAATCTTTTCGCGTACGAACTTCCCGAAAACATGTGACACATCGATTACTGCTGGCAGCAATCAGGGAGTTTTGTGCCACACCGTTTGCAGAAC
>JALTOP010000267.1 GCA_027000105.1 Planctomycetaceae bacterium
GCTCGAGGCCCGTAAAATGAAAGATGAATCGGTGATGAGATTTTCCGATTTATGGAAAATGGCCGATCAGGAGCAGAGAAGCCTGTTGAATCGCCTGCTCCAACAGGACCAACAACTCGATCGCGCTGCGATTTGTCGATGGAGAGAACAACAGCAGGAACAACACCGGCGACCAGATTGATCGGTTTGAGCCATTAATTTGAGCGTAAGTCGATTCGGTTCGTGTCGTATATCGCGTATGGTGACACGTTCGCAGGAAGCTCGTTTCGATTCCGTTTCGATTTGTCCGTCCCGATTTATCCAGTTGGGGCGTTGACGGCATCGGAGAACTTCTATGGGACGAAGTCCAATTGAGAAAAAATGCCGATGCAGCCCCCCGCTCAACTTGTGTCGGAACATCCTGCGAGATTACCATCTACGGGAGCAGACATTTCGAGGCTTTTCAGACCGGCCTGTCTGTCATCATGATGCCCTGACGCGTTTTTTGAACAGAATATCGAATCGTTAATGAATGAGGCTCTTCGCCAGACACAAAGCCATTTAAGGCAGTTGCTTTCTCGGTACGGGATCAATCCGCGCAACAATCTGGGGCAAAATTATCTGATCGATCTGAATATTCTCGATTTCATTGTCGATAGCGCCCACCTGACCGATAACGATGTCGTTCTGGAAGTCGGAACCGGAACCGGCGGGATGACTGCGTTTATGACCGCACAAGCCGGGCATGTGATTTCTGTCGAACTGGACAAAAACATGCACCGCATGGCCAGTGAGCAGATCGGGCATATCGAAAACCTGACGTTGCTGCAAGCAGATGCGCTGAAGAACAAAAACAACTTTTCCCCCCAGGTGCTGGAATTGATAGAAGAACAGCTTGCGATCAGCCCGAAAAGACGGCTCAAGCTGGTTGCCAATTTGCCCTATGCGATCGCGACCCCTGTTGTTTCCAATCTGGTTGCCACTGAGTTGCCGTGGGAACGGATGGTGGTCACGATTCAGTTGGAACTCGGCTTGCGAATGCAGGCGAAACCGGGAAAGAGTACATACGGGGCGCTCTCGGTCTGGTTGCAATCGCAAACATTCGTGAAATTGCTCAAGAAGTTGCCTCCCTCGGTTTTCTGGCCCCGTCCGAAAGTGAATTCTGCCGTCATGCAACTGGTTCCCAATCCGCAGGGAAAAAAACAGATTGCCGACCGCCCGTTTTTTCAGGATTTTTTAAGGCGACTGTTTCATCAACGCAGAAAGTTGATGCGCTCCGTTTTGGTGGGTATGTACCGTAAGCAACTTCCCAAATCGGAAATCGATCAGATTCTGCAACAAATGGAACTGGAACCTAACACCCGAGCCGAACAGTTGCCTCCCGGAACACTGGTGAAGCTGTCCAATTTGATTTATGAAAAAACCGTGTAGAATGTTAAAACCGTGTAGGAAAGTAGAATACGTAACAAGATCGAACCGCCAAAACGGACTCCACAGAACAGAACAATAGAACAACAGACAACAGAATTGAAAAGGTTTGCAGATGCAGGATCGTATTATTGGTGAAGGATTGACATTTGATGACGTGCTGTTGGTACCCGCTTACAGCGAGGTTATGCCGAGCGAAGTCGATATCAGTTCGCGACTGACGCAGAACATCAAGCTGAGTACGCCGATCATTTCCAGCCCGATGGATACGGTTACAGAAAGCGAAATGGCGATTGCGATGGCTCAGGAAGGAGGCATCGGCATCATTCACAAGAATATGTCGATCGAACAGCAGGCGCTGGAGGTTGATCGTGTCAAGCGGAGTGAACATGGAGTGATTGTCGATCCGGTCACACTTCCACCGCATGTGACCGTGGGGGAAGCGCGCCGCTTAATGGATGAAAGAAACGTGGGAGGCATCCCGATCACGGAAGATGGGCAACTTAAGGGGATTTTAACGCGCCGCGACCTGCGATTTCTCGATTCCGAGGAAACCCGTGTTTCTGAAGTGATGACCAAAGAGAACCTGGTAACCGCTTCTGAGACAACAGATTTGAAAGAAGCGGAAAGAATTCTGCGGGAAAATAAAGTGGAGAAACTTTTACTGGTAAATAGCCGATACCAGTTAAAAGGGTTAATTACAATCCGGGATATCGATAAAAATCTGCAGTTTCCATGGGCATCGAAAGATGATCGCGGACGTCTGCGGGTTGGCGCTGCCGTTGGTGTGCATGATATGCAACGAACCGAGGCGCTGATCGAGAAGGGGGTCGATGTTCTGATTGTCGACAGTGCTCACGGGCATTCTGTCAATGTGATGGAAACGGTTCGTGAAATCAAGAAACGATGGACGATCGATGTCATTGCGGGAAACATCGCAACTTACGATGGAGCCAGGGCGTTAATTGATGCCGGCGTCGATTGTGTGAAAGTGGGGATTGGCCCGGGATCAATCTGTACAACGCGAATTATTTCTGGTGTCGGGATGCCTCAGTTGACTGCGATCAGCGAGGCAGCCAGGGCGGCAGAAGAAGCGGGAATACCGATTATCGCCGATGGCGGAATCCGATACAGCGGGGATATTTCCAAGGCACTGGCTGCGGGGGCATTCAGTGTGATGTTGGGGGGATTGCTCGCTGGTCTGGATGAAAGCCCGGGCGAGTTGATTTTATATCAGGGACGCTCTTTCAAACGATACCGGGGGATGGGGTCGTTGGGAGCGATGGTCAAAGGAAGCAGCGATCGTTATCGCCAATCGTTGACCGAAGAAGACGGAAAGAAAAAGTCCCAAAATAAACTGGTACCTGAGGGGGTTGAAGGAAGAGTCGCTTACAAAGGGCACTTGAGTCAGTTCATTTACCAGTTGGTTGGGGGATTGCGTGCCGGGATGGGATACCTGGGCGTGAAGTCGATTGAACAGTTAAGAACTCAATCGCGATTTATCAAAATATCAGCGGCTACGGTGAGGGAGAACCATCCGCATGACATCGCCATTACACAAGAAGCACCAAACTACACGGCAGAACACTCGCCGGGGGGGCGCAAGTAATTTTCTGTTGGGCATGGCTTGCGTGCTATCTGCGTGTTTCTGCGCATTTTTGCTGATTCAATCAACAGTGGCCGAAGATGGGCCGCTGGAACGCTTGCGAAACCGCTCTGCAGAAAAACGCTGGAAAACGATTCGGGAACGGATCGCAAATCGCCGGGAATCCAGGCGGGAACGGTTGGAAAGCAGAAAGACATCTCACGGAAGAGCAGAGCGTGAGGGAGATGAGAAGACCACCTCACGAAAAAATATGGGCGAAAAAAATGAATCTGCATTGAAACATTCTGCCACCTCCGGGCCGACTTCTTCCCGAAAAGGGAATTCACAACTCCCGGCTGTGACGCCTTTTACAGCAGATACTCCTACCTATTTTGGGCAAACCAGATTCAAGAAGCAGAATTCCGGAAAGAATAAATCAAAACGGATCGCCGATAAAAAAGAATCTCCGGACAAGCAGGGCTCAATTGACGGCATTCAGCTTCCCATGCCTGTCATTCAGCCGAGTCCGCTTTCAACACCGAAGCAGGTCAATGAATTTCCGGTGATCAACCCTTTGCCCGTTTCCCAATCGAGCGATACGCACAAGACCAGGAACGTGAATACCGCCTTTGCCCCCGATCTGCAACTTCCGGGATTCAAGCAGAACCCGCCCGGTCTACGCTCGATGACTCCTGAAGAAATTGAAAACAGGGTGAAGGAACAGGGGTTGGGAAGTGATTACGACGAAATCAAGTCGATTCAATCGATCTCGCCTTTTGTCGATTACGAACCGGACAAGAAACTTCGCAAAGAAGATCCCGGCAGGCATCTCTGCTTTCCCGATGCCACTCGTCCGGGGCTCATTTCCAATGCGGATGTGCAATGTCCCAATATAGAACCGTTACCGGAATCGGATAAATTTTCTTCCCGCAATTTCGCTCATCTCGATTACACCTGGAAGGCGACGAATTTGCACTATTATCCGCTTTACTTCGAAGACCCCAATCTCGAACGCTACGGTCATATACGCCGTCCACTGATTCAGCCGATTGCTTCTGTTACCCGTTTCAACATACAACTGCTCGGCCTACCTTATCAGATGGCGATGCGGCCAGTTTCCAAGTGCGTCTATCCCTTGGGGCACTATCGGCCCGGCGATGTCTGTGCTCCGAAATACCTGTACCAGATCCCCATTAATCCGTGGGCAGGCCTGATTACCGCTGAAATCTACACCGGCCTGTTCTTTCTGATCCCGTGATTCGGCATATTTTGTGTGGAATCTTGCAGGGCGATCTTGCAGGGCTTTGATAATCGAGGTTGTTCCCGCACGATCAGATGTGCCGTGCGATCGGGGGGGGGACTTTGTCACAATACCATTTGACAAGGACCCCCGTTTAATGCGCCCCTTGAATCTGTTCCGGGCAGCGGATATGCCTGTGGTGTTTTATTTGCTAGAATACATTACCAGTGTTCGACACAGATAAAATGATCACCAGTAATATCATCCATGATTCAAGAGGTATACAATTCGGTTTCGCTTTGGTTGCCCGGAGTCGGTCTGATGCTGATTTTGACGGCGGTCTCCGGCTTCTTTTCCGGTAGTGAGACGGCGTTGTTCTCGCTTTCCCGTGAAGATTTGCATCGCTTTCGCACTGGCACCCGGGGCGAGATGCAGATCTTTCATCTACTCTCACGGCCCACGCGATTATTGACCGCGATTCTGTTCTGGAATCTGATTGTCAATCTTTCTTACTTTGCGATCAGCGTCGTATTGGCCCGTCGATTGATGAATGCCGAGTTTCAGGGAGTGGCATGGGGAATCAGTTTTATCGGCGTTGTCAGCCTGATATTGTTCGGCGAGGTACTTCCCAAAAGTCTCGCAGTCACGTTTCCTCGACAGATTTCCGAGTTGGTCATCTGGCCTCTTACTCTTTCGGTTCGAATGTTGGATCGTGTCATCCCTGTTTTGCAGATGATCACGCTCGGTCTTCAGCGAGGGTTTTGGGCCGATCTGAAAGAGGAGACGGTTCTGGATGCCGATGACCTGGAAAAGGCTGTCGATCTCTCCTCGCAATCGAGTGAAATGATCGCTCATGAACGGAATATTCTGCATCATATTCTCGATCTTTCCGAAATTGTGGTTGAGGAAATTATGCGGCCGCGGGGCACTTACATTACCGTTTCACCTCCGGTCAGTTGGCAGGATTTGGGACAGAAAATGCCCGCAGGAGGGTTTGTCGCGATCGTCGAACAGGGAACCGATCAGGTCAATGGTGCATTCTGGTTGACCGACACGATCTATGACGCGAAACGAGGGTTGGAATCCTTTCGGGAATCGGTGGTCTATTTACCCTGGTGTGCCCATGCCGCGGTCGCTCTGGATACGATGCGTTCGCAGATGTGCCATGTTGCAGTCATTGTCGATGAATACGGTCAGACTGTCGGCACGCTGACGCAACAGGATCTGCTCGACAGCATTTTCTCTTCCTCTCCTTCACGAGCGAGAAGAATATTGAATCGGGAAGCGGTTCTGGAGGTCGATAAAAATGTTTTTCATCTCGATGGATTGACGACATTGAGATATCTGGCTCAACATCTGGGAATCGACTTCGACCCTGAACAGGAACAAAGCGTTACTCTGGCCGGACTGCTGCACAAAAAATTGAAAGAGTTTCCCCAAGTCGGAGATGAGTGCGTCTGGATGGGATGGAAATTCCGTGTGATAGAAGTGATGGATCGAAGCCGCATCCGTGTGCTTGCCGAGCCCGTGGATCCAAATGAGGAACATCCGGGGAGAAAGCATGATTGAATTTCTCGGCGTTCTGCTTTTGTTCCTTCTCGGCGTTCGACTGTCCGCGTTTTTCAGTGGGATCGAGACAGCTTTTTATCGTGCCAGCAAATTACGGCTCAGTATCGACGCACAAACTGGTGACCCACTTTCACAGAAAATATTGGACTACGTGCGTGAACCTTCGCGGTTCGTTGCGACGATTCTTATCGGAAATAACCTTGCCAATTATATTACCACCTTTGCGATCGGCTACGCGAGTATTCTCGTTATGGGAGAGTTGACAGAAGTCGCGGAAGTCGGTGTGACGGTCTGTATTTCGCCCGTGATCTTCATTTTCGGCGAGTTGCTTCCGAAAACACTCCATTATCGCGCCCCTTTGATCCTTCTCAAGCGATATTTCCTCTATTTCCGTCTTATTCATTGGCTGTTGCTTCCATTCAGTTGGCCCCTGATGTTGCTGACAAGCCTGCTTCAAAAAATGGGAGGAACTTCCCAACAGCCAATGATGAAAATTCTGGGCAGGCGTCCCCTGGCCAACGTGATTGGACGCGGCCATGATGAAGGAGTGCTGACGTCGGCACAGCACGATTTGATTCAGGGAGTCTTCCAAAACGCGAACTGGCCCCTGGGATCGATGGTCACTCCGAAAGAGGTGGCGATCAGCTTCGAGCAGACTCCTTCCCGGGCGAAGCTGCTGGATTGTGCCCAATCATTCGGCCTGATCGAAATTATTGTGGGAGAGGGGAACGAAGAAATGCCATCTATCAGCTACTACCGGGTCATTGATTTGCTGTTGTCCAAAGCTCCGCTGCATCAGTTGAAAAGGATCCCGCCGGTCATTTCGAGCGATTCTTCCCGCCTGGAAGCCCTGTACCATTTGCAGGAGCAGAATGCGGAGTTGGGCGCAGTCTATGAAGATGGTCAATTGGTTGGCGTCATCAGGCATCGGACATTGGCGGAATCTCTGTTGCAGGGAGAGAGTCCGGTTGGAGCGACGCCTTCCTGAAAAGTCCCATCGTGGCCGTCCTGTTATGGACGCCGTTTCGCATCGTGTTATACTCCCGGCTACCTCAACAGGATTTTTGCATTAACGAAAGAACAGTTTGAAACTGAACAGCCCATTTTTGATCAAGCTTCAAGCCGTCGGCTTCACGGTCGCAATGTGGCTTCTGTTTCGTACATTACGTAAGGAAATACGCGAAACCGTTCCGGGAACCGATCCCTATTCGCCGCAGACAAAAGAGAGTTTTATCTACAGCGTCTGGCATGATTCGATGCTTATCCCGACTTTTGGTGGAAAGCATCGTCGCTCGGTCGCATTGACAAGTCAGCATACTGATGGTTCGATGGTGGCGCATGTGTTAAGGCTTGTGGGAATGTCTACCGTTCGTGGATCAACCAGTCGTATTACCGCAGGGGCAATTCGTGAACTGATCAAGACGGCTGAAAACAGGCATCTTGTCATCACTCCTGATGGTCCTCGTGGTCCTCGCCGGGAGATGTCGGTTGGTATCGCCTATCTTGCTTCGCGTACCGGTTCAGCCATCGTTCCGACGGCGTTTTCGTGTTCCCGTTGCTGGAAAATCAAGGGGAGTTGGACTGAATTGGTGATTCCCAAACCATTTTCCAAGGTCTATCTTCTGTTGGCAACACCTTACCACGTTGCTGCCAAACTGGATTCCGCTTCCCTTGAGGAAGCTAAAATTGGTCTTCAGAAAGAAATGGATAAAATCAACGAAGCGGCCGAGAAACTTGTCAGCCGAAAAATCTGTTAACCGGCAAGAGAAATAACCGGGAAGCGAAATTTTCTGATCGTTGAACGGGCATTTCCTCTGCCACATTTCCAACACCTCTATTACAGCATATATTATAAGTACACCGTACAGGGAAAAGGTCGCAGGGGGCTTGTGCTTCTTCTGAATGAATCGAAGTTCCCCAGTGAAATAGGCAAACAGGTGAAACAGGTGAAGCGGACGAAACAGTTGAGACAGAACAGGAACGACAATGCTATTGGCTGGTGATATTGGTGGAACGAAAACGACGATTGCGTTTTTCGAATCTCACTCCCCATGTGCTCCATTGCACGAACGAACTTACTGTTCGAAGGATTATTCCTGCCTGAAAGAGATTTTGGCGGAATATCTGGCCGACTACGAGTTATCAGTCGATGCAGCCTGTTTTGGCGTTGCCGGGCCGGTGCATGAAGGACGGTGTGAAACAATCAATTTACCCTGGCAGGTCGATCAGGCAGAACTCGCCGAGTTGGTCGGCAGTTCGCGAACGCGAATCATTAACGATCTTGAAGCGACGGCCTGGTCGTTGGACGATTTGGCGGAAAGCGATCTTCATTGTATCGACGAGGGAATGACAGTTGCGGGCAATCGAGGTGTGATCGCAGCCGGAACGGGATTGGGCGAAGCAGGGGTCTGGTACGGAAAGTGGTATCATCCTTTTGCCAGCGAAGGAGGTCATGCGGATTTTTCGCCCCAATCTTATGAGGAGGATGCGCTGCTCGGTTTTTTACGTAACAAATATCAGCACGTTTCCTGGGAGCGGGTACTTTCGGGGCCGGGGATCGAAAATATATTCGAATTTCTGGTCAATACCTATCGGGAAAGGCCCACTGCGGAGGTGCTGAATCGGATGACACATGAAGACGATGCCGCCGTCATCACCTCGGCTGCGCTGGATAAAAGTTGCCCGGCCTGTATGAAAACGATGCAGATGTTCGTTGCTTTGTATGGAGCCGAAGCGGGAAATCTGGCCCTCAAGCTGATGTCTGTGGGGGGGATATACATTGGCGGAGGGATTGCTCCCAAAATATTGCCGCTGCTCGATAGCGATACTTTTCGAAACGCTTTCAGTCAAAAAGGGCGGCTCAGTTCGGTGGTTGATAATATGCCGGTGTACGTCATTAAAACGAAAAAAGCTCCATTATTCGGGGCTGCCCACGTGGCCCATCTTCTGGCAACCGATCAACCGATTTATTAGAGTACGCCGTGTCAGTGGTACCGCGGTTGATTGTTGCGTGCAGAGTGGGTGCCTGAAATGTAAAGACAGGAGAGGAATAGGGGCGATAGTTGTTGTTCAGTGTCAGTCAGGGTAAAAAATAACAGGAACGAATCAATTTGGCAGGATGAGTATAAATGGTGGCGACGCTCATGTGGTTATTAGGATTGGTTTGTCTTTTCAAGAACGAAATTCCAATTGATAAAGAGAAATCAGTACGTGGTATACCAATTATAATTCTTGGCATCATTCTTATTGCTTGTTCTGAATTGTATCATTATCTGATGAACGTCGTAGGCCTGGAAAAAATAGTTGGTTTTATATGGTATGTTGCCGCGTGTTTTATCGTTCCACTCGTTTACTTGATCTTCATTATCATTTTCTGTGGGAAACCAATAGAGGATAAGGAATAGCAGCAGCCATCGTAACGAACTTTTTTGATTTAAACGCATACTTCATTTGGTGCGTTGCAACACGCCTTGCGAAATTACCCAATAATCCCAGCCTCTGTTGTGCAACTTATCGATGAGTAAGAAAACGAGTAGGAAAATAAACGACGAAGACGGCAACGAAAGGGCAAAATGAATCAGCAATCGAATGAAACAATCGGGTTCGTCGGAGCGGGCCGCATGGCGAGCGCGCTCGCAAAAGGCTTCGTCAGCCAGAATGCAATTCGGGCAGATCAGTTGTTTGCGTTTGATATTTCAGAACAGGCAAGGAACGCTTTTCAGCAGCAGACAGGGGGGACAATTCTGGAATCTCATGCCCAGTTGCTGCAACGCTCATCGATTATTTTTCTCGCAGTCAAGCCACAGGTGCTACCGGATGTGGCTGCGGATTTGGCGAGTGGATTGAATGAAGATCAGCTTGTTGTCTCAATTGCAGCGGGGGTGACGCTATCGCAGCTTGAATGTTTGTTGCGACAGCATCAACAGGTGATTCGTATCATGCCCAACACGCCTGCTCTGGTCGGTGCGGGGGCGGCTGGCATGTCCTGTGCAACTGCGGTTGCAAAACAGAAACGGGATTATGTCCTTCAGCTGATGAAGACCGTCGGAGTCTGTCACGAGGTGGAAGAGTCATTGCTTGATGCCGTTACCGGGTTATCAGGGTCTGGGCCGGCTTATATTTTTCAAATGATAGAAGCCTTGAGCGATGGGGGCGTGAAGGAGGGCTTGCCACGTGCTGTCGCCACGGAATTGGCTGCTCAGACTGTCCTGGGGGCAGCGAAAATGGTTCTGGAAACGGGAGAGCATCCCGGTAGCCTGAAAGACGCAGTTGCCTCTCCGGCGGGAACGACAATCGCGGCGATTGCTGCACTGGAACGGGGTGGTTTGCGGGCAGCCGTTATCGATGCGGTTCAAACAGCGGCCAATCGTTCGAGGGAACTTTCGCAGTCGTAAGGTTTGCTTTTTCGATATTCCCAACGCAGAATGGCATAGTTCGCGGTTTCGGTTTGCCTGTTTCTTTCTGGATTCTTTATGAGGACACCCCTATGAGGACGACATCGATGAAAAATATCATTTCCGGCTGTTTGGTCATTGGTTTGTCACTGCTGAGCGGTCGAGCGGCTTGCGCGACCCAGCAATGGATTTACATCGCCAGTCCGGCCAATCCGGCGGTGATCTATCGTTGTTCTCTCGATCTGGAATCGGGGAAGTTCGGTGAACTGGAAGTGGCGGCCGACGATGTGCATACTGGTTTTATGGCGATGCACCCAACCTTGCCAATCCTTTATGCGGGAACATCCGAGAAAGTGGCGAAGGGTTCACCGAACGGTTTTGTTCGCGCCTATCATCTGGATCGAAAAAGTGGCAGTCTGAAACGCTTCTGTATTGCTCCGACCGAAGATAATGGTGTGACGCATATCGAGGTTTCCCCTGTAGGGAATGTTGTGCTCACGTGTCATTATGGCGGGCAGGGGACTTCTGCGATCCCTCTGAACGGAAAAGGTGAATTGATACAGAAGGTTTCGAGAATCAGGCATGAAGGAGCCGGCGCGACGAAACGGCAAACACGCCCTCATCCGCATGGCGTCGCGATCCATCAAGATGGTCGATATGTTTGCGTTGCAGATTTGGGGAACGATCATGTCGAGGTGTTTGGCATTTCCCCGAAAGGTGAGCTTTCGAAATCTTCGCGATGGCACGCCGCTCCCGGTGCCGGGCCGAGACATGTCAGTTTTCATCCAAACGGGAAATGGCTGTACTGCATCAATGAACTCGACAACACGCTGGTTCTGCTCGATTTCGATGCCCGTTGTGGTCAACTGCATGAGATTCAGACAATCAGCACCCTTCCCGATTCCTTCAAGGAAACGAGTTACACGGCAGAGATTGCGATTCACCCGAATGGAAAGTTCCTGTACGGTTCGAATCGTGGTCACAACAGCACCGTAGTATGCGAGATTGACCCAAACAATGGAAAACTGAGTGTTGTTGAATACGAGCCGACGCAGGGGGATCATCCCCGATTTGTCGGCATCGATCCGACCGGTTCCATTTACCTGGCCGCGAACATGAATTCGAATTCCGTTGTCTCGTTTTATGTGGATCAGAAAACAGGAGCCCTGGAGCCGACCGGCCACATTTTGAAGGTGGCCCGTCCGATGTGTATCCTTTTTGTCGCCCAGGAATAATGGTTGCAGATGCTATCGTTCGAGAGTAAAGCTACCGTTCGGAAATAAGAGTGATTGGCAGCATGCTTTGCGGGCCGGACTGTGGAATCGGAATTCGCAAGGTTGAATCAGCAGGAATAGATCAGATGAAATTCACAAAAATGCACGGTGCGGGAAATGACTACGTTTACGTGAATCTGTTTGAGGAGACCGTCCCCGAAGATGTGACCGAGCTGGCGGTTGCGATCAGTGATCGTCATACCGGGGTCGGAAGTGATGGTTTGATTTTGATTGAGCCTTCGGATACCGCTGATGCGCGAATGCGCATGTTCAACGCGGATGGAAGCGAATCCGAAATGTGTGGCAACGGGATCCGTTGCGTCGCGAAATATGTTTATGACCACGGGATCGCGGTCAAAGAAGAAATGACCATCGAAACCGGAGCCGGAGTGCTTGCATTAACACTGTTTCCCGAGAATGGGAAAGTGGAACAGGTTCGCGTCAACATGGGACGTCCCATCCTGAAATCGGAACAGATTCCGACGACGCTGGAAGGAGATCCCCCCTTGAATGCGGAGTTGCCTTTGGGAGATAGAACGCTGGAAGTGACCTGTATTTCCATGGGGAACCCGCATTGCATTACCTATGTAGACGAAGTGAATGACGAGTGGGTGCACCGTGTTGGCCCGGAGGTTGAGGCACATTCTGCATTTCCGAATCGGGTCAATGCGGAATTCATTCAGGTTCTTTCACCCAATGAATTCATCATGAGAGTTTGGGAAAGAGGTTCAGGGGAAACCATGGCTTGCGGAACCGGAGCGTGTGCTGTCGCGGTTGCAGGAGTCCTGACCGGTCGAACCGAGCGAAATGTGTTGGCGCACTTGCCTGGTGGGGATTTGCACCTGGAATGGTCATCGCAGACAGATGAAGTCTTTATGACCGGCCCGGCTACCGAGGTCTTTACCGGTTATTGGCCCCGGTGAACTCCAAAAACCGTGGTGGATCCATCGATTATCCTGTGCGGGGTAAATCGAGTTGTTCGCCGAATCGTTTGAAAACCCTGTTTTTCAACGCTGAGAATTCGGGTTGGTCGATCGTCCCGGCATCAACCATTCTTTGGGCAGCGAGTCGGGTTTCGGTCAGGATTTTTTCGTCCCGTTTGAAATTGGTCAGTCGGAATGGCATCGATCCCGATTGCCTGGTGCCGAGAACATTTCCGGGGCCGCGCAACTCGAAATCGGCCTCGGCAATTTCGAAACCGTTTGCCGTTCTTTCCATCGCGGCCAGTCGCTCGATCGATGTTTCATTTTGTGTATCGGAAAACAGAAAGCAGTATCCCTGAAACGCCCCCCGTCCGATTCGTCCCCGTAATTGATGCAGTTGGGACAGGCCGAATTGATGGGCATCGAGAATTACCATCAATGTAGCGTTGGCCACATCGACACCAACTTCCAGAACAGTTGTGGCAACGAGTGCGTCGAGTTGACGATCAACAAACTGGCTCATCACCTGTTGCTGCTCGTCACGTTCGATCTGCCCGTGTACCAGACCGAGACGAAATCCTCTCAGTTCCGTTTGTGAAAGTCGATTGAAGGTCTGGATTGCACCGGCAGGATCGTCCGGATTCTCAGAATCGATATAGGGACAGACGATGTAGGCCTGTCGTCCGGATTGCAGTTTTTCCCGAATGAAATGCCACGCTTTCTGTTCCACTTTCGGGGTCATGACGCGAGAAGTGACAACCGTCCGCCTTCCGGGGGGCTTATCCGTGATGACCGACAGATCCAGATCCCCATACTGTGTTAAACAGAGACTTCGCGGAATGGGTGTGGCCGTCATCACAAGAACGTGAGGTTCATTCTCTTTCCCTGTAAATCGGGCCCGTTGAACAACGCCGAATTTGTGCTGCTCGTCGATAACCACGACGCCTGGCTGATGGTACACGACATCTTTCTGGATCACTGCCTGCGTTCCGATAATCAGTTGGATTTCTCCGCTTGCGATCTGCTGGAGGGTCTCTTTCCGCTGGGAAGCCGTCAGATTTCCTGTCAACAGACAACGTTTCACCCGACTGTGCAGCAGTATTTGATCAATCGTGTTCCAGTGTTGGCGAGCCAGCAATTCCGTCGGAGCCATCAGTATCGCCTGGGAACCGGCTGCAATGCTCGCCAGCATCGCGTAGATGGCAACGACCGTTTTTCCCGCACCGACATCCGCCTGAAGAAGCCTGTGCATCGGGCGGTTTTGCTGTATATCTTCCCTGATCTCGGCAATCGCCTGTTCCTGCCCGGGTGTCAATTCGAAATCGAACAATCGACGAATGCGGGCATCAACTTTGGGGGAAACGGTAATAGCCGGGGCGCGTCCTGTTGTTTTACGTACCCTTCTGCGGATCGCAAGTCCCAATTGAAAATCGAGTTGCTCATCGAACACCAGCCTTCTGCGCGCATCCAGAAACTGTTGGACCGATTCGGGCTGATGCAGCATTTTAATCGCATCACCAAGTAGCGGCAGCTGATAATGTGCGCGAAAGCGTTCAGGAAGGTCATCGACGATCTCGTCAATCGCAAATTCCATCGCGGTTTTGACAACATTTCGAACCGTATCCTGTTTAAGCCCCTCTGTTAATCCGTATTTGGTGAGAACTTCCCCGCGTGCTCCTTCTTCATCTGCATCGAGCCACTGCAGGCGGGGGCTGTTCATTTCCCAGCGGTTATCCCGAAATTTCGGCTTGGCTGACCAAAGCATCCATTGATCGGTATTCAGTTTACGCAGCATCCAGGGCTGGTTGAACCAGACCCCCTTGACCAGACCATCATCAGCTCGCAGAAGGGCTGCAGTAAGAGTGCGGCCACGTGAAATCGCTCGACTTTCAACATCAATCACCGTACCGCGAACCGTGTGGACGCGGTCATCGGTCAATTCATTCACTGTCGAGATTTTGGAAAGATCCAGAACATCGCGGGGCACGTACCAAAGCAAATCGCGAACAGTTACGATCCCCAGATTTTCGAACAGGTTCGCCCGATGTTCCCCCACTCCCGGCAAATAACGGATCGGTCGCTCCAGAGAGGGCGTTTCGTGCTGGTTGAAATCGGGATGGGAAATGGGATTGGACATTTAGCCCCTGGAAATGGACACACAATTTCTATCCGCCAGTTGGAAGCATCTGCTTCATGCCTTCCAAGTCATTCATGCTATCCATGTTATCCGAAGCCGTCCCTACAGAACAGATCTCTGACTCGCGAAATTACGATGCTTTCTTTTGTTGCACGGTACTGTTTTCGTACCCATATCGAACCATTCCCGCATACTCCACTCTTTCAATTTCCTGCTTCAGTTTCTCATTCCAGATTATTTTATTCGCCGGGTCGGGGCTGACTCCGATCTTTTTGTAATTTCTGATGAAATCTTCATCATAATCGATGTTTATCAGATCCAGAACTTCAATAAGATCATCAACCAGATTTTCCTGTTTGCCAATGAAATTCATGGGAGGCTTCGTGTACCAGCCGAAAAGTTCGGTTACATATCCCGGTCTTCTATGCAGAACATTTTCAATGAACCGGTTGAAATCGGAGCTACCCGTGCCGTTGAGTATTGCATTGGGGTGCCAGTTGCCTGGATCGCATTGATCCCCCCAGTTTTGCCAATTTCGACTGGGCTGGGACATGTACCGGAACCACGATTCATACCATGAAAGCGGATGCCTCACAAAGCAGAACATGAACCCGTCTTTCTTTCGCGATCCGGAGCCGTTTCCTCTCCTGAAGGCTCCTGTCATCCTGTTCCAACATTGGCAGGAACGATAGGCGAAGAAGTGGTCGATATCGAGGTGTTTCTGTCTCGGTGCAATTTTCTGTCTGACAAGATCCATTTCCTCCAAAACGGAAGTGACCCATTTGCCACCGGTTTTGGGAATATGCAGAAATACAGCGTCATTTTTCAGAACTAAAGCCATCTCTTTTGAACTCTCTCCATCACAAGAACAAAAAAATTTGGGAATGACCTGTTCATGATCCGCCTTCGGCGCACCAATTGATTATCCAACACCGCAACTCCTTTGAGAGCCTTGCGATTCAGGTCTGTTTTTCAAAAGTTTTGCAGAAAAAGATGATTGAAAGGGGGGGGCGGAGATACTTTTCGGCGATACTTGATACGGGGATACGTCGTGGAGA
>JALTOP010000268.1:0-3865 GCA_027000105.1 Planctomycetaceae bacterium
CTGTTACATCGTCCTGAGCACCGATCAGGGATTGACGGTAATCGATCAGCACGCGCTGCACGAACGTGTTTTGTATGAACGATTCCGGCATAAAATCCTGGGTGGACGCGTCGAAGTCCAGAAACTGCTGGTGCCGCTGACGATCGAAATGGAAGAAAAACCGGCGGCCCTTCTGTTGGATCATCGGGACTTGTTGCAGGAATTGGGGTTTGGGATCGAAGAATTCGGACGGGGGACGATTGCTGTTTCGAGTCATCCGGTTTTTTTGGGCATGAATGTTGTCGAAGATGTCATCCGCGATTTTGCGGAGAAGTTCGATTCCTCAGCCAGCGTCACCCGGCGGGAACTGCTTGACGAGACGCTGCACATGATGGCCTGCAAGGCGGCGATCAAGGCGGGAGACAGATTGACGCCGGAAGAAATTGTGAGCTTGCTTGCGGAACGGGACAATGTGGAGGATGCCCACCACTGCCCGCATGGGCGTCCGACCGCATTGGTGTTGAGCCGCGAGGAACTCGATCGGCAATTCGGTCGTCTCGGTGCCTGATGTCACAGCCCTTTACCCTGATTGCGGTTGTAGTCGATAAGGGCGGGGCAGGCAATCAGCGGGTAGATGAAGCGGGATTTATCCTTCAGAGGCAGATTTTTTCGGATAGCCGCCCCAGATCAATTTTTTGGCGGCTTTGTTCGATTGTCCCGATTCCAGAATGCGCAGAACATCCCGAATGGAATGATTCGTGTGCAGTATCTTTTCGAGTTCCTTCACTTTATCAGCCGCGATATGATGCGATCCTCTGCCGGGGCCGGTTTCGACAATGCCACCTTTTTGGTCATAAACAACCCACAGGATTGTGCGATCGTGCACCTTGACTTTCGTTTTAACGGTCTCCGCACTTTTCCCCTTGGCCCGATTCCCGTTGATCGAATAGGAATCCGGTCTTTCGAACATGATCCCGACAATGTTCCAGTCTTTTCCGCCGCCAAATGGCCACATATAACTTCTCCTGAGGATATGATTATTCTTTTGCCAACTGTTTTGCCGTATTTTTACCGTATTTTTACCGTATTTTTGCCGTATTACTGTTTGGCCGATTGGCCCGATTCATCCGATTGGGATGATTTAGCCGAGGTCGCCTGCTGCGACAGATACAGATAATCGAGACCAAACATATACGAGGGGGTTGCCTGCGGATGCTTCCCGGTGATTTCCACCTGCAAAAGATGCTGGCCCGCTTTCAACGAGATCGTGCCGAGCGAGACAACTCCTGTTGTGATGACATCCGGCTTGTTGAACAGGTCGAATTCGGTTGCGTGCGGTTGGTCATCAATTTTCACTTTGACCTTGCCGTAATCGTGTGCTTTGGTGAACACGGCCAGCACTTCATACTTGCCGGATTTCTCGACAGGAAATTCCAATGTCAGGAGACTGCCCGGTTTCCCGCCTGTCCACCAGAGCTGCTTGCTTCCACTCCAGCGATCTTTCTTGAATGACGCCATCCCCTGCGTTCGGGTTGCCCCCTCGGTCACCCGAATCACTTTCAATCCTTCCCCTTCAATCGCGCCGGGGACAATTCCCTTTTGCTCATCGAAATAGGGGCCTTGACCGGGCAGCGGGATTTGGGAATCGCTCTGTAGATACGCAATCAAATCTCGTATCTGTTTGGGAGAGAGTGTTTTCAACTGTCCCTCTGGCATGATCGATTGGGCTGTCCGGGAACGTTCTTCGATATCACTTTTGGGAACAGTGACCAGATCCTCCACGGTTTGCAGTACGATGGCTGAATCGTTTTCCTGTTTGATCAAGCCGGTGATGACGCGCCCATCAACAGTGATCACAGAAACGGCCTGATAATCCTTGCCGACCAGGGCGTTGGGATCGACCATGTTTTCCAGCAGATAATCCAGTTTTTTGCGGTTACTGCCGGTGATATCCGGCCCGACCTTGCCGCCGGCTCCAAAGAGTTGATGGCACTGCCCGCAGGTTTTGTTGAACACAACCCGCCCCTGCGATTTATCTGCCTGTGCGAGATGTTTCGGCGTCAGGATTTTTTTCAGGGAAGCGATCTGTTTCAGTTTTTCCGCGGGTGTTTGCCGGATTGATCCCCAAACCTTTTCCACTTTTTCAAGCAGGCTTTTATCGCCCAGTTGTTGTAGCTGCGCCACATGCACAGCGGTTACATAGGATCGTGGAATCTCACCCTGTTGCATCGCATCGAGCAGGGCAGTCGCAAAAGAAAGACGCGAACAGAGCGTCGCCACGCCGGTTGCCTGCACATCCGGTTTCCATGATTTTATTCGGGACAAAATAGCTGGCGGAATCTTGGGGGAATTGTAGCGGGAGAGCGCCTTCAAGGCAGCGGTACGGAGGGGGGCTTCATCAAGTAACGAAAGCAGTATCGGCACCAGTTGTTTATCTTTGCCTTGCACAAGAATGTTCAACGCGTTCAATCGCGTCGCAAGATTCTGTTTGTGATCGGCGAGCGTTTTGCGAAGTTGCGGGAAGATTGATTTGTCCCCGAATTTAACCGAAACGGCCTGGACAGCCGCCCGTATTTGGGCATCTTGCGAGGCGGCGTATTTCGCGGCGACTTCAGACCACTGAGCCGGCGCTTTCACTTTGCCCAGGCTCTTCATCGCGGTCGCCAGTTCCAGAATGGCCTGCTTGGCGTGGTTTCCGTTCATTTTGGGAATCGCGATGACCAGGGGCGAAAGTGATTCCGATGAAGAAGCCGCTCGACGGAAAATGAAATTGCTCACCAGCGGAATGTGTGCCTGTTGCCCTAATGCCAACGCCCGGTTTGTCTGTTCAACAACAAGTGGCTCCACGCCGTACCAGATGAGAAGCGGAATCATTTTGTCGAACTGGCTATCGTGATGCCCCGCCAGTGCGGTTGCCAAATCCCATCGCTGATCTTTCGGCAATTTCTGCAGTGCCGAGGCCAGTTCCCTGCGTACAACAAACGAATGTTCGCTTCCCGCCATTTGCACAAACTGATTCAGGATATCCGGCGAAACGCTACGGGATTCGGACGCCAGGCGAACCATCCAACTGCGGATCATCGGTTCGGAATCTTTCAGCAACGCAAGCGTTTCAGTTTGATTGATCCCGTTCAAAGTGTGCAGCGTCCAGAGAAGATTCAATTTCTTCGCAACAGTAGGAGCCGCTTTGAGTTTTTTCTTCAGCAGGAGAATGACCTGCTGTTTCTGCGCATCGGTATCGGGAAGCTTTCCGAATCGATACTGCAGGGTTTTTCGGGCGTTGGTCACTTGCCAGGAGTTTTCGTGCCCCAAATCCCGAATCAACTCGGCGGTATCGGGCTGCTGATTCACCGGCCGAGGGGAATAATCTCCATAACGGACGCGATACAGTCGCCCGTTGGTGCGATCCCAGATTTCTGGTGTGGTACGATGACAGGCGTTTTTATCGTACCAGTCGATCATGTAAACGGCTCCGTCCGGCCCGACTTTCAAACTGATGCCGCGGAACCACGGATCATTCGCGTACAGGGTATCCGGGCCGTGTGAAGCGATATATGTGGAACCGTTGGGACGCAGCAAATCGTTATTGATCCGGTTGCCATGTATGTTGAACATAAATAACGAATTGCGGTACGAAGTGGGCCAGTTATCGCCGCGATAGATCATGGCTCCGCAATGGGCATGGCCGCCGCCCGCCTGCGAGGTGGCATCATCATGCACAGCTTCGTTCCGTCCCCACCAGGCGTGATCTCCAATGTTGCCTGCATAATGCGAATGGTCTGCAATCGTCTTGATGTCGTCATACACGTAAGGATTGAAATGCCGCCCGCCTTGCCGGTGGTAACGCGCTCCCGGAACAATATGAAACGCATGTGGAATGACACAG
>JALTOP010000268.1:3875-15520 GCA_027000105.1 Planctomycetaceae bacterium
GTGGATGATAGCGCCAAACGCCGGCGTTCATCTTTGTTCGCTGGTCATCGGGAGTACCCGGCTTGCCGATTTTGGAATGCGTGAAAACGCCATGACATCCATACAACCAGCCGTCCGGCCCCCAATTGAAGGCGTTCAATGTTTCGTGCGTATCCTGATATCCCCAGCCATCGAGCAGAATCTGTTCCGGGCCATCGGGAACAAGGTCATCATTCCGATCCGGGATGAACATGAAATAGGGAGCCGCCCCAACCCAGACACCTCCGAAACCGACTTCCAGCCCGCTGACGAGATTCAATCCTTCGCGGAAGAGGGTCTGTTTTTCAAACTTGCCATCGCCATCGGTATCTTCCAGGACAACAATGCGATCTTTCCCCTTCCCTTCGGGTGCCCGTCTCGGGTAGGTGTGTGCTTCTGCCACCCAGATGCGTCCTTTGCTATCGAAGCAGAAGGTAATCGGTTGATGCAGATTCGGTTCGCCTGCAATTAAGTCGACATGAAAGCCGACCGGCACCGTCATCGCCCTGGCCGCTTCTTCGGGCGTTTTCCCGTCATTATCGCTATATGCCTGATGATCCAGTTTCGCGGTTAATTCCCGGCGAATCGGCTGCGTTTTTTTCCATTGAGCCAGACTCACCTTTTGCCGCCGCTGCAGATGGATGAATGCGCCGAGTTTGTTGCCGACGATCACATCGGGAAGCGAATCGCCGTTCATATCGTGAACTTGTACATCGACACCGACTCCATCACGGCTGGAAATGAGCTGAGGCACAAACCTTGCCCGCGGAACACCTTTCCCGTCTTTGTAACGCTCGCATCGAAACCAGTACAGAACCGCATTGCCGTTCGGTTCAGGGTCGCCGTGCGGACCGTGTGCCCAGTGTCGCTTTCCGGTGACGATATCTTTCAAACCATCGCCATCAATATCGGCCAGCCTGACCGCGTGAGGCTGCGAGAAAACGATGCCATACTCACTATCTTTCGTTGACGCACCAACGATCAAATGCCGCTTGAACTTCCCATCTGCAATCTGTTCATACCATGCCAACCCGTAACCATGAGCCGCGAGTGAGGTAACAACATCCTGATCGCCATCGCCGTCGATGTCGCAGGCAAACATCTGCGATCCCCCCGGCCCGGAAAACGCGACTGGATGTTTCACCCAAAGATTTCCCGCGGAAAGATCGGCGGGCTGTTCCCACCAGCCGGATTTTTCGAGCAGATCCAACCTTCCATCCCCGTTGACATCTCCCACGCCCATGCCATGCGTGAACCGCCCGCCGGTCGCGTTCTTTCCCGAAATCGGATGAAACGTCCAGAGCGCGGTCGGGTTCTTTTTATCGACGGAAGCGTAACCGAATACGCCGCCCTGCGAACAGACAATCTCCCTCTGACCATCGCCGGTGATGTCGACGTAAGTGGGAGATTCATTATCGACAATTTCAGTCGCCAGATGTTTTTCCCAGGGACGTTCCCGATTCTGGGGGTTCTCGTACCAATGAGCCTGCTGCCCCGGAAACCCGAACACCAGCACATCGGCCCAACCATCGCTGTTGATATCGTCGACGTAAATGAAGAAGTTATCGGAATAACCGTGCGGATCGAACGGTTTGGGGTTGTAGATGAGATGTTTCTTTTTCCAGGTTGGGCCTTCAAACCAATACGGCCCGTAAATCAGATCGGCGTGCCCATCCTTATTCAAATCTCCCGCCGAGACGCCCTCCGAAAAGAAGTGATTTTCCAATTGGAGTGAAGTCCACGAGATTTGCTCTTTCATTTCCTGCGCGGAGATTTCCCGCACAAACAGGGAACAGATAACCGAGACACAGAAAGTCACAACAATGAGGAGGTGACCGATCGGGAGGGCGAAAATTCTTTTCGTGGGTTTCATGTTGTAAGGCCTGCTTTTCTTGTGTGGGACTTGCCTTCGGAGATCCAGCGGGCTTGTGTTGCCGATGTTTCAATAATGACGCTTCAATACCGACAACTGACCGCACGAAGCGGTCAGCTCGCATGCGGGTATTCTGGCAAATCGTCAGCCTGTATTTCCAGTCTGTTGCCGATCTCTCCCCGGTTTTTCAGGGAAAACGACTGAAATACATTCCAGAGCGAACAGATATATCTCAAATATCTCAAACCGAGAAGCCCCGGCATTCCGAGCCGAAAGCCCCAGACCAAAAAGGTGATTGAGGACGATTACGTTACGATTTATCTCTTGGTCTTTTTGGGGGGATCCTTTTCGTCGGGATCACCGCGTTATCCCAGGTTTTCAATTGTCGTCTCATTTCCCTCAAATTGATGGTGACCGGAATAATGATCTGTTTGGAATAGGGATCTCCCGGAGAGAGGTCGGGGGATTCCATGTTTCTTACTTCCTGGTCGAGTGAACGCAGCCATTCAGGAACTTCCAGGCCGGTGCCGTATGTTCCATCCTGATAGTTTTCGATTTCCACTCGCAAATCGTCGAACAGTTCCCGTTTTTTCAGTGAATCCTCTTCCTGCATGATCTGTTTCACCAGCGCGACCATTCGATTGACGGCCAGCGGTTTCACGAAACGTTCTTCGATGTAGTCACTCATCGCGGGAAGTTTGACCCCGTATTTTTTTTCCAACCGTCTGAGGTTGCGCAAGTGCAGATCGGCCCGGTCCGCGGATCGCTCGATAAATACCTCTTCCCAGGCTTTCGCCGCCTTCAGCCGACCAATCTGAATGAGGGCTTCATGGGCGATTTTGAGCGGGGTAAAGTTCCAGTCGTCGCGATCATAATTCGATTCCAGTCTCAGGAAATCCAGGAAGCAGTCGAACCGTTCGCCGTAATCGGAATGGGTAGTGGTGCTGTTGTATTCCAGGAAGCGGTCAAACTTGTCGATGACCACACCATAGATCGTCTCGAGGTTGATAATGGCTTCGTTTTCATCGAGTTTGCCGCTGCGCAAGTCTTCGACCAGTGGAGAGGGATTAATCGGGTCGTCGTTTTCCCTGAGATAGTCGAGGAATTCACCCACTCCGCCCTGCATGATGGCTCGTACATATCCCAGCGTGAGGTTGCGGGCATGGAACAGATCGGCCCCGTATTTATGGATGAAATTCCTGATCGATTTCCACATCCCCTGATGTTTCAGCGATTCCGCGGCGGAAAGCCTCATTGTTTCGGAGTGCTTCAGCCAGATCGATCCGAAATGATCGACGACTTCTGACAGAATTTCGATCAATTCTTCGTCGCTCAGTTTTCCGGAACGCCAGCCTTTGGAGGATTCAAGCAAATAGCCCAACGTGTTGGAAAGGGCGTGACGGAACAGACGATCAAATTCGGTAATCGCAGGGCCAAGCGGACGGCTGGTACGTTCCATGCGGAAGGCGGTTGTCATCACATGCCAGGTTTCACGGTACAGGCCGAGACCGGGAAGGGCAGTGACCAGAAAACGGAGCAGGGCATGCAACTCCTGGGCATCGGCAATGGAACGGGGCGTGCCTCCATGTTCGAGCGGAATGTAGAGCAACTTTCGGCGGGAAAGTTTCTGCAGAAAGTGGGGAAGCAGTTTCCGTACCGCGGTAACATCGTTGCACAAAATCGCCTGCAGGAAATCGGAAAGCCACCTGTCGCCATGCCCGGATTGCTGTTCTTTTTCGCTCAAATCAAGGGCGTTGGCCAATCTGCGGACAAACCGAACACGAGTGAGCGTCCAGATAATGTTGTGCATCAAAAACAGTTTCGACTGCAACTGGATATCGTATTCGATATTGGAATCGTGAGAGCCTGAGGGAGCTTCCAGTTCGCGGGAGTGGACTTCGTGCAGCAGATGCCTGAGTTCACGCTCGAACTTTTGCAGATCGCCGGCCCAGGATCGAACAGATTGCAGGATTCGTTCCTGTTCCTGATCTTCATCTTCCCTGTTTTTCTGTCGCTTGCCGACGATTCCCGCGGCGATCAGGACAGCCTGTTGTATGATCTCAGCCAGGGCGTGCAGGAATTTCAGTTGTGGTTCGTAGTGGCGGCCCCATTGTTCGAATTCGTTGTCCGCCCAGGGATTGGAAGGTTCAAAAACGGCTCCTTCCTGGCCATCATCAGCGGAGTCCCGAAAGGAAACATCCTCATAGGCGGCTGCAAAAGGGTTGTCCGGTTCTTCGTCGAAGCCGGCTCCGCCTTCTTCCCAAGGGCCATCCAGAGCCGGCTTGTCCCACCATTCCTGATCGTCATCCCCCCCCGCCGAAGGTGTTTCCTGCCCCAGTTCCTGTGAAAGCTTTGGAACACCCCAGCGATGCCCGGCGTTGGCTTCGATCAATTCCAGTGTTCGGCGATAGCGTTGAAACAGTTCGCCAGGTTCGGGGTCTGTTTCGCGAAGAACACGAACCCATTCCAACAGCGCTGCACTGAAATTCTGATCGAACTGGATGGTATCTGTTTCTTCACTTTGACTAAGCCATTGCATCAACAGGCCGAACGCGGCATTCAAATCTCCCTTCTGCAGCAAAACCTGGACAACATTATGATAGGCCATGTGGGACTCAAAAAGTTCGACATGCTCCCTCCAGAAACCAAGAGAGTTCTCCGACGCCTCGGCCTGTTTTCGCCATTCGGAAAGCGTGTTGCTGACCACGACTGCCGATTCATACGTTTTCATTCCGTACAGTCGGGGGATATCTTCGACGGTTGTCGTGGCGTATCGATCCCACTGCTCGGCCAGTTCGCGAAACCTCGCCTTGGTGCGTTCAATCACATCGTCGCGCCCGGCCATCGCCGCCTCGCTAAGCGCGATCGCATACAGCGAAAAGAATTGTTCTGTCATTTCGATCAGGAATTCGACACGGACATCGGGGACGGCATCTTCCCGGTTGGTGAACAGCGGATATTGTCCCTGGAAACCAAGAACATTCCAGGGATCGACCAGTGAGCCACACTGGATGCCGCGTTGAAAGAACTCTTCGATTTCCAGCAGCAGAGCTTCGGCTTGTTCGAACTGGCCGGTGTCGAGTTTCTGCCGACAGATTCTCAATCGCCACTGGATTTCCGTTTCGATCCGGATCGAAGCAGCCGGGATGATTGCCGCCTGCTGACGGCTCTGTTCGGCGAATCCCATGCGGGCATACATCAACGCCAGTTCCCGATTGCGTACCTGCCTGGCGCCGTGAGTGGAAAGAAACAGGTTGAGTGCGTGCCGGACATGACCGAACGGTTGCCGGGTTACCTGTTTGACTTCAGCCAGCCTTTTGGCCCGTTTGCCGGAAGCCTTCCTCATCAAATGTTCGTAGAAAGAATCCCGTTGACGGGCAACAGTTGGCAGCAATGCTGAAAGCGAGACCGTCGAATCGAAGGTATCCGGGGCGGCTCCGCTGATCGAGGAAGCCATCAGGATGGTTCCGCTCAACGCGGCAGAGGCATCGAACAGGGCTTCTTCGTACGGGATCTTCTCGAACCGGGTCTGTTGATTGATCCAGTCGAGCAGGGCATCGAGAATGATCTTCCTCAACATGAAACGGTGATAGAATCCGTCCAGACCGATCTGGTGGGGATCCCATTCCCCAAAGAGATAGTTGGTGCGTTTGTAAACGGGATGGTTGTAATCGAACGAACGGACATCGACCGCGGCTTCTTCGAGGTGGTCGTAATGAAAGTGTGTTGCCGTGACGATACCTTCCGGAAGATCCTGAAGCAGCTCAAATGTTTTTTCAACAAGATCGTGATACGGGCCAACCGCAATGCCGACACCTTTTTTGTAAACCGGAATGGGATGGAACTTTTCGTGAGGGTAAGGTTCGACAAGTCGGTCGTTTTCCAGAACAGCGACCGGACGATAGCCGAGAAAATCGTTCAACTGCAAGATCGACTCTGAAAGGATGCGTTCGGTTTCCTCCCAAGGTTCCCCCTGAGTGAGAATAGCCTGGGCAACATCCGCAAGGAAGAACGGTTGCTCGTAGACATCTGACGAAAGATGAAACAGCAAATCCCGGTGGTATTCCTGGTAGGCAGGCAGGAACTGATCGAAAATGAGCTTCAACACAGTTTCTGCCTGTTCGGTTTGTTGAAACGCCGACTGTTGCTGCTGCAACTTCTTCAGTTCGGAAAACAGAAGTTCGCGTACGTGCTGTTTGGGCCGATCAGGATAGGCCGCAAAGAGAACATTCCAGTGCCGATAGATGTTGGCATCGTGAGCACCGCTGGAAAAATTGAGATAGCCCAACAGGTCTTGCGCCGCATGCAGCACTTCTTCCCGAGACTCCGCGATGGAAAACTGATCGGACATGAACACCATCATTCAATTCAAAAACCAACGAACCTGTTTCACCACTCCTGACGACACCGAATACTCTAACATAATCTGCTGAATTGTGTAGCGGTGTCTTTCCTGAATCTCCGCAAACCGATTCAACTTGCCCCTTTTACATTTCCTGCCGGTTTTCCTGAAAGGTATTGATGATGCAAGTCTGGAATTTTGCTACAGTAACCGGACTGAAACCCGCTTAAAACCCGTTAAAACGGATTGAGAGATACCGAACAACTCGGGTTGTTAATTGTTTGGATCGTTAATTTTTCGATTGTTAGCAGCATGAATGAATTGCCTGAACCGCTCGATGTGATTGCAGTCGGGGCACACCCTGATGATGTTGAAATTGGTTGTGGGGGAACACTGGCCTCTCTGGTGGAGCAGGGGTATCGCGTTGGAATTGTCGATTTGACCGATGGCGAGCCGACTCCGCTCAGTCCCGGCCCGCATGTCCGTCTGGAAGAATCGAAAAAGGCGGCCCGAATTTTGGGAGTGCAACTTCGGGAAACACTGGAACTCCCCAACCGCAAACTGTTCGATTCCTTCGAGGCTCGTGTCGAGTTAGCCAAAGTCTTTCGAAAATATCGCCCGAAAATTGTCATTGGTATCGCAGGGAAAACGCCGATGGCTTCTCCGGATCACTGGCAGGCAATGCAAATTACCGATGCCGCGGTTTTTTATTCGCGGTTGTGCAAATGGGATGACCAATTCGATGGACTGCCGGTTCACTCAATTCCACGCCAACTTTGGTATCCGCTCGGCTTCAAAAGCTTGACCATCCCCGATGGCGCAGGACACCTGATCACCGATATTTCACAAACATTGAGCAAGAAGATTGAAGCCGTTCGCGCCTATCAAACCCAATTTCCGGCGGGGAAGGAACATGTGTTCCGTATGATTGAGGGGCAAAATCACTTCCTCGTGGCTACCGCCGGCTTTGAAGCAGGGGAACTGTTGGTCAGTTCAACGGCAATTGGTGTGCAAGATCTGATGAAGTTTCTTTTATAAGTTGCGTTCTGTCATACACTTGGTCACAATGCACGGCAGAGGTTAGAAGTTGACAGAACGGTGCTGTCAGGTAGGCATGTTCGTTCTGAAGCTTGTATGGAATTCTCCTGTTCACATCTTTTTCGTTCACGTCAACCTGTTTGCGTTACTGGAACTTCGCGTCACCAATTCGCGTTACAAAATTTCGCATTGCCGAATCGGGTCGAGTGTGATCGGAAGGTCATTACATCAGCAAAAACAGAATCATGCCAGAATTGCGTTATGGTCAGTTGAGTATCACTGGCAACTACCGGAAAAACAACGAAGACAACCTGTATATCGATTCCGAATCGCGCTTCTTCATTGTTGCTGATGGAATGGGGGGACAAAGCGCAGGAGAAAAAGCGAGTGAACTCGCCATCGATCTCGTCCCGAAAAAGCTGGAAGAATCGATCGATTTCATTGGGGACAGTTCCGAAAACGTGCGAAGCGCAATCGATCGCGCGGTCAGTCATGCCAATGCGGAAATCATGGCTCTGGGCCGTGTTGATCCCGAGTTGACCAACATGGGAACAACAATCGTCCTGATTGTCTGGGTAGGAGACACCTTTTACGTGGGCAATGTCGGAGACAGTCGGGCCTATTTGCTGAGAAAGGGGAATCTCACCCAACTGACCAAGGATCATTCATTGACCCAGGCGCTGGTCGAAGCGGGAACCATCTCCGCTGATGAGGCAAGAACTCATCGTTACAAGAATGTGCTATATCGCTACCTTGGTTCCAAAGAAGGTGGCGAAGGTGTTTATACGGAAGAAGTCGAACCGCAATCGGGTGACCGTTTTCTGCTTTGCACCGACGGAGTGACTGACGGATTGGATGATCACAGTCTCCAGCAGGTTCTTGAATCGGATGAAGATCCGCAGCAGACGGCTGATGCCGTCATCCTGGCTGCCCAAAAAGGGGGCTCGAAAGATAACATTACCTGTATCGTCCTTGATGTCCTTTGATGTCCTCTGTCCGGTTCGGCCCTTTTTCGCCGTTTACGAACCGGATCACTTTCCAGTTGAGTTATGACAACCCGCCAGCAAAATTATCTGTTGATCCTGTTTCCTGTTGGTGCTGTTGTTGAAACGGTTGTCCTGCTTTCTGACGAGATTCCGCTTGGCGTACCGGGTGAATGGGTCTGGTTGCGCCTTCCGGCGGGGACGGTTTTGGCCTTCAATCTCGTTTGTGCGCTGATCGTCCTGCTTCTTTATTACGCCTTTGTTCGCTGGAGCATTACGATTCTCGATCGCTCGACGAAAATCAAAAAAATGGCGCTGCTGACCGCTCTTTTTCTCGGCTCTGTTTCGGTAATCTGGAATTTGAAAGCCATCCCGGCTCACGTGTTCGGTCACTCGGGGATGAGCTGGGTCATTTATTACCCGCGAATGTCCGGCTATTTCACGGAAGCTGTTTCCTCCCGGCAATCAACAGCGCAATTCCTGAAAGATTATGAACGGATCGCAGAGCAGGGAGATTATCTGCATCAGGGAACGCATCCTCCCGGCTTGATTCTGTTCTATCGATTCTTGCATCATCTGTGTCGGTCTTCTCCCCGACTTGTGCAGGCGATCATTGCAACGGAAACATTTGAAGCCAGGGCGGGGCTGGAGGAACTCGAAGATCAAAGCCGGGCGAGCGATCATCCACTGACCCCGCAGCAGCGGGCAACGCTTTGGCTTTCCATCTGGGTGACGCTGGCGGTGGGGGCGGCGACGATTTTTCCCCTCTACTCTTTCCTCAGCCGCATCACATCAGACAGACTTGCTTTCGCTTTTAGTGGTCTTTGGCCGCTGGTGCCTGTTGTGGCTCTGTTTGCTCCGAAGTCGGATTTGCTGCTCGCCTTCTTTTCTGCCCTGTTGCTCTGTTTGTGGACTCGGGCCATCACTTCACGAAAGCTGCTTCCCGGAGTGCTGGCAGGGTTGACACTCTGGGTAGGCATGATGATCTCGTTGGCGATTGTTGTCGCCGCGGTTGTTCTGTCACTCTGGACGGTTCTCGAAACATTCCGATCACACCGGGAGAATCGAAACAGTGTGGAGAGTCGGAGAGAGAAAGTTGCGATCTGGAAATCGGTTCCATTGCTTCCGTTGACGGGGATTCTGGCGGGGTTGTCCGTTCCGTGCCTGTTGATGTCGGTTCTGTTCGATGTGAATCTGCTTTCTGTCTGGCTAATCAATCTCGGTAAACATGCAGAATTTTATGAACACAACAGCCGCACGTTCGCTCTCTGGTTATTGGTCAACCCGATTGAAATGGCCTTCAGCCTGGGGGTTCCGCTGTTTGTGCTGGTTGTATTCGCCTGCTATCGAGTGATAAAACATCGCCTTGTCGATACGATTTCCCTGTTGAATCTGTCGATCGTGGGAGGCTGGCTTCTGCTTGTGCTCAGCGGGAAGAACATGGGCGAAGCCGCCCGACTGTGGGTCTTTCTGCTCCCTCTGATGCTTTCCGTTGCCGCGTCTGCCTGGGGCAGTTCTTCAACACAAGGCAATTTTTCTACGCAAGTCAGTTCTTTAACGCAGAAAGAGATGAAAAAAGAAGAGGCGGAATTCGAGCCTTTTCCATTCGTACTGTGGAGTACCCTGTTTTTCGCCCAGGCGCTGCTTTGTCTGGTCGCTGTTTCTTCTCTCGATCCCTTCGGTTTCACCGATGTGTAAGCGGTGTGTAGATGCTCAAAAGCGATACGCGACACGGGCTTCCATTCACGGGATCAGGTTGGGTGAATTATGCTGATTCCTTCGGCAAAAAAAGTTTGGCTCCAGTCGACTGGTTGTCGATTCGATGAGTGAGGATGGGGAGTTCTCTGTTCCAGGCTGCGCGTGACCGCTTATGAATCGCTACCGTTTCGATCTCTTGACGATATGCCTGCTGCTGGCATCGCTGTTGCCGCTGGCAGGTTGTGCCAAGGAGCAGGTCGTTTTTCAGGAGGTCAAGCATCCCCACGAGCGACTGAAAGTTTCCGAACTGAATCAGTACCTGCGGATCATCAAGTCGTTGCCCGATAAAAAGCCCCCGGCTTTGCCTCCCCTGTTTACACCGGTTCCGCAATGGGATTCCAGACGTGAGCTTTCAGTAAAAGGACTCATCAAGGAGGAAAAGAAGAAGTTGCCCAATCGCTGGTTCTCGGAAACAGTCCTCTCGAAATTGAGAAACAACCGCTCGTTGACAATTGCCCTCAAGAAGGAAAACCTTTCGTTCGAGCAGTTTCTGGGACTGACTGAAACGATTGCGATGGCCGCTGCCCGTACACATTGCGAGAACGTCGATGAATTGCGAAAGATTGTCCGGACGGGGAAATACGAACTGTCGCAACTGATGAAGGTAGAGGGAGTTTTTTCCGGTTTTCCCGAAGAGGAACAATACGAAATCATTCGAAAAGCTGCCTGGCTTTCACGTCTGGATCGTGCCAGAAACATGCTGAAAATTCCGGAAGAAAATGTCGCCCTGCTTCGCAGACATTGGGATGTTCTGAAACGGTATCTGCCCGAAGACGCCTTGCGGGATCCGTTGGCCGATATTGTCGATACCCTGACCGTCTACGGTGTTCCTTTTGAAGAAACGCCTTCCAGCGGATTCGACGACAAGCTGAAATGGTCGCCTGACGACGAAACGGCTTACATCGGAAGATTCAATCCGTCATCCCTCTCCTCAGATTCAAACTGAGCCCCACCAATAAAATCGTCTCCAAGACTGGCAGGATAGGCAGATCGATTGTAGAGTGCATTGCAATGTGGCAGCCTCATCGATAACCCTGGTGTGAAATCCGTTGGCATCCCACGTGACCCCGGCTGTCCGCAGACAGGAAAATGCCATGAACGAAGCATCCATAAATGCCCCCGCAGCGAAACCCGAAGAGGAAACCACGTTTGAGTACGACCCCGCGTACATCAATTCGCTGCGCGAGTTGTATGTCATGGGAAGACTTTGGGTGGCCAGTCTGGTCTGGTCGATGGGCTATTGCGCGATCTTCGCCTACCGTTCCCCGGATACGAACGAACCTGTGACCATCATTTGGGGGGTACCGGGTTGGGTGATGTGGGGGATCGCGTTGCCCTGGATCGTCAGCAGTGTGGCGACAATCTGGTTCGCCCTGTTTTACATCAGGGAAGATGACGCCGATCTGCTTGCCGCGGAAGCGTCACTCGAAGACTGCTCCAGAAAATCGGAAGGTGACGTCCTGTGAGATATTCGTTATCCGATTTCCCGACAGGATTGGTGTTGGCGATCTCTGATGCCAACGCGGCTCTGGTTACGTTCGGGGTTTATTCCCTCGTTGTGCTCGGTCTGGCAATACTGAGTCATCGCCTGCTCTCCAGCCGCAGTTTTCTGGCAGAGTATTTTCTGGGCAGC
>JALTOP010000269.1 GCA_027000105.1 Planctomycetaceae bacterium
AACAATTTTTGTAGCCACGGTTTTCGTTGCGGGGCGAGTTCTGCCACATCGTTGATTTTGTTGACGCACGAAAGCGTAAGATTTTCGTCTTCGCGGTAATCAACAAATTCTGCGAACGCTTGTTCTTGTTCGGTTGCACCCGGTGTGTCTGAAATGAAATTGCTAGTCAACTGTTCTGCAATCGAGCAAGTAGTTGGTTTTGAGTTTTTATCCATGTATCAATCTCGTTTGTTTCAGACCAAAGATCTTTCAATTCTGAATCCTTAATTATTTTCTGTGTGGAAGCAATTGCTTGTGACTTCAATTCGTCTGGTAGATCGCCTCGATGTTTTTCTATGAACTCGCGTGCTTCTTCTGGAATAGTGTCGTCCATTGAATCTTGGCGCATCAGGGCAGCAATCACCTCGGCGGCTGCCAGGGCGGTGCCGCAATCGGGAGCTTCCAAATAGCCTTCCGATTCTATAATTGGGTTTAACGCCTCTTGCAGTGACGAAAAATCTTCAACAGATTCCAATTCCGTTACCCAATCTAATGCATCATCATTTTCAAAATTTCCTGTTCCCCAAGCTCCCATTCTCTTTTTTCCTTCTGTAAAAAAAAGTTGGATAAAAATTGATCGCCACTTATTCTTCATCGAGAATATAAGGTGCTAATTTCATAATCCGATCACGGAATCGTTCCTTCATCTCTGCCGACAATGGTTGCCCTGCAGAACACTCCGCTACATCATCCTCAGCGCGGTAACCACGCTTGATTTGGTCAACAATACAAATCTGATTTGAAATAACTCGATAAGGTAAACTGTATTGCTCCTTTTTTAACTTTCCAATAGGACAACTAGTTTCACCATCCCAAAGCCACCAGGTAGTTATGGTTTTCGCATCAACACCTCTGGTTCCACTCTTAAATAAGGGGAATTTACTACGAGACTTGGGTATGGGATAATTTCCAACGTATTTAAATCGCTCCCATTCTACTTCGTCCTCAATGCCCACAAATGTACAAAATTGAGACTCCTGAGAGACATGACATTCCAGTTCTTCTACTGGGGCATCAAAGACACCAGGCAAAATATGAACTAATTCCCCATAGTTAAGTCCTCCGGGAGTAGGGTCTGAGTGAGTGTATTGACAATAGGCATACTTGTCGTCCACTGGAAATTGAAACAGATCACCCGGATGATACTTTTGTTTTATTTTTTTTGCCATATATGCTCCAATAGAGTTCAAAGACCAAATTTATTAAGAATCTCTTTCCCATCTTTTATCGCATCATCATAAATCGGATTCTTCTTGGCGATACTATTTATTTTATTGTCAAGGTATACAAGCCCATGTCTTTCAATCAGCACCTGCTCCACAGCCCGGGCTTCTTTGCGTGATAAATCATCGAGATTGTCGATTATTTCTATGTTTCTCCCCAGTTTGCGGTGTTCTCTTGCTCGGCGATTAATGTTTTTAGTAATCCCGATATATCGTTTTCCATTTTTCCAACCTTCATAAACGTACGTATTATGAACCAACAACCCATTCTCGCCAACATAATAAACGTGTTCGCGGTTTACTTCCAGGTTGTAGACGGTTCCTGCGTTTGCTCGTTTGGTAATCGAAATGATTTGGGTTAGTTTGCCGGCTGCGGTGCGGAGGGTTTCGCCGGGTTTTAATTCGCTCGCTTCGATGAACTTTTGTCGGTCTTCACTCCACCAGGGGTGATTGCCGGTGGTGCCGATTGGGGTTGATTCGCCTTGAATTTGGATATCGAGAATATCACCGGTGGAATGCGTTAACGTGCCGGTAACGACTTCACCTGCTCCCGGTTCGATTGCTGGGCAAGGCAATACTAAGGATTGACACTCATTTTATCAGTTTCACTCTGCAATTGGCATCCGGTTGCATTCCCTACTTGCCTCAATGCAAAAAAAGGAACGGTCATGTCCTGTTTCTCAATATACTTGCTACTGAAAGTACAACAAAAAAATGCACATAGGATCCAAAAATGGCGCAACAGTTCCAAACCAGAATCGTACCAACATCATAGATCTTCCCAGGTCGATCAATAATCAGTGCAATGATAAATACAGCTAAAGCAAGAAAGATATCTCCGATCAGAATAAACGCTATGGAAACCCCTTCTTCATCGTCTCGGTTTAGCACGCTATAGGGCAGGACAAGATTGCCTACAATCTTGATTGCCAACATGATGAGAATAAATCGATAAACCCACACCAGTATAATCACTACTCTACTCTCCAATTTTATATTGCCCAAATAGCCTTTTTATAATGGCGAATGGTTCTTTCAGCGACGTCTTTGGCGGCACAAGATTTTCCGTCGGTATATCACCGCTTATCGGTGTAAAAGGCCTTTCAGCCTTTTTGATGAAGGGGAATTTCTTCGATGTTTTAGGTCCCCATAGTCCTGTCTTGAAGAAGTTCCATTTTGTAGCTTCTCCCTTTACAACCCATCGTCCAGGTTGCAGATCTGGCGTAGCACCACCACCTGCCCAAGACGTAACTCGCGTTGTTCTATTTGTTGCGTAACTATTATGAACCAGTACTCCGCTGAATCCAACATGGTAGACATGTTCGCCGTGGATTACCAGGTTGTAGACCGGTTCGTCTCGCGGGCGGCGGGTCATGCCTGCGAGTTCTGCTGTGGTGCCGTCTGCTAATCGCAGATGCTCGCCGATTTTTAACTTGCCCGCTTCAACAAAATCTTGCCGATCTTCACTCCAGTAACGATGATTATCGGTCACCCCGGTCGGTTCAGTTTCTCCTTCTACAAGAAGATCAATTAAGTTACCGCTCGAATTGTGAATGAACCTTCCAGTAACGACATTGCGATGTTCGCCGGTGTCTGGTTCGATTTCCGGACAAGAAAGAATTTCTACAACATTCGCAAAACCTTGCGCGCCCATCTCCGGCAGATCAAGGTAAATTACGCCGCCAGTTGTTGCTTCGTGATAATTCAACCAATCCAATGAACGCAACAATTCCACTTGAAGCAGAGAGCCATCTGATTTAGCAATTTCTAAATGAATTTCCCGCCACGTTGCCTGATTTGGTTCAGGTTGATTCGGGTGCGTATCATACCGATCCGGATTACGCCCAATCGTCCGTTGTTCCAAACGAATTTCTTTGATTGGAACGGTTTCAAGATGCCGCTGTGGTTGTGAAGGAGCAATTGCCTGTGCGGATTGCGGGCTGGTGACACGATCCGGCAAGGCTCGCCAGAAACAGAAGCAAGCAAACAACAACGGCACCGCAAGTAGCAGTTTGCGTAACCAAGGTTTGCGAGATTCCAAGGAATCATATTCATCCATCGTTTGTGCCTCCACCACAGGTATTTTTTCTTCACGGAGGGAATCGTTAATGCGGTTACTTCAGTTATGACGCAAAAAATTCTATGCCAATAGGTATTCCAAGTTTCCACAACGTAGGAGTTGGCGGAAGATCAAAGCCAAGAGCAAGTATGTCACTGAAAACAGCGATGTAGACATTGACGTCGTAACCTTCGCTTAGAAGCTCATAAAAAATAGATTCTCTATTTGAAACAAATGACTCAGTCCAGCGAATTACGCTATCCGGTCGAATGGGATAGTCGACTCGTTTTTCTGCACACCAGTAGCCAGCAGATTTGCTTTCACCTCGATGTATCTTAGATTCACCAGGCCAATATGTAATCGACGGTGTAGTTTTGAGTATTTTAGATAGGTGATTGGGATTTAAAGTAGGATGACAAACCCTGACGGTAGAAATTGCCTTCCATGCTGTATAATGGTCTTCTCCGCATCCCATTAAAATAACTCCCAGATTTTACTGATATATTCACCCGTTCGCGAATCCCAAAGCCCTCCTGAATGGTCAAATACCACGTCTTCGGCAGGGCCGATATCCAGATTCTTTTTCGCTTTATGGATTTTATTACCAATCTCCGTTCGGCTCATTGGCCTTCCCATTTTTTTCATTACTTCTACCATTCTATCTGGTGCATCTTTTCCTCTGAATGATCTCATTCCTTTATTTATGGCATTTTGTAATGGACTTCCTGCAGGATAACTATTATGTACCAGCAACCCGCGTTCGCCGACGTAGTAGACGTGTTCGCGGTTTACTTCCAGGTTGTAGACGGTTCCTGCGTTTGCCCTTGGGGTGATCGAAATGATTTGGGTCAGTTTGCCGGCTGCGGTGCGGAGGGTTTCGCCGGGTTTTAGTTCGCTTGCTTCGACAAATTTTTGGCGATCTTCACTCCACCACGGGTGATTGCCGGTGGTGCCGATTGGGGTTGATTCGCCTTGAATTTGGATATCGAGAATGTCACCAGAACTATGCTTGAAGGTTCCAGTAATAACTTCAC
>JALTOP010000270.1 GCA_027000105.1 Planctomycetaceae bacterium
GCCCACTCGCTGATTCGCCTGCGCGGGTAATTCGCCCAGTCGTCGGTGCTACAGGTTAAGCTTTTCAGTCAGATGGAACAATGGACAACAATCCATCAAGCTGAAAACAGGTTGACCAGGGCGTAACATCAATCGTCTTTTCAGGTTTGTCGTTCCCGATATGTCTGCTCCCGGTGTGACTGCTCCCGGAATAGATGCAATATACAGGACAACTATATACAATATTGTCGCGAAATTGCTGTGAAGTACGCGTGAGAATTCAGAAAAATCACCGACACCTTGCCCGCCTTCGTTTGCCTTTGGCAATGCCCCGATTGATCGGTCTTTCGATTCATCTTTGTTTTCACCGTTGATTTGGTTGTTGTTTTCTTGTGGGTAGATAAGAAGTGGCTCCCCATTCCTTCGGGAGAGGTTCATGATCGCAGATTCCGGAAAAACACCGGCTTCCAAGTCTCCGGAGGAGAGACCCGAAGACGAATACGCCAATCTCGCGACTCACGCATTGGGGTTCGCTTTGAGCCTGATCGGCTGCTACGTTCTCCTTTTTCAGGCGGTGAAAAATGCGCCAACAAAAGTTGTGGTTGCCTGTGCTGTCTATAGCGGTTCGCTCGTCGGCTTGTATGCTGCTTCCTCGTTATCACACATGTTCTATGATCTTGCCTGGCGACGTTTTTTTCGGACTTTGGATCAGGTTTTCATTTATCTTCTGATCGCAGGATCTTTCACACCGATTGCTGTCGTCTTTCTGTGGAATTGGTGGGGAAAGCTCCTATTGGTGATGATGTGGGGCTTCGCCTTGCTGGGGGTGTTACTGGTGCTGCGCGTGAAGCACCTCTCTCCACTGGCGATGACAACGTACGGATTGCTCGGTTGGTTGCCGGCCGTTTCGCTGAAAACGCTTTATGAGGTTGCTCCCTTTGAAATCCTGATCTGGATCATCGCCGGAGGGCTGTTTTATTCCGTGGGAACGCTGTTCCTGACCTTCGACTGGTACGCCCGCTTCTTTCATGCGATGTGGCACACGTTTGTGATTGCTGGCAGTGTCTGCCATTTTATCGCAATTCTTCTGGCCGTGTTGTAATGCCCGTGTTGTAGGAATCGTCTACAATTTGAAGGCAGCAAAACCAGACAGAACCCGCAACAGACAGAACCCGCGTGAAAAAGTCTGACCGTTTATCCTGTTTATGGTGAAATGAGACGCACCGTTAAATGGCGATCTTCACAAAACCAAAACGCCGGTCTCAGTGAAGCAATCCGCATTGTCTGAGCAATGCCTGGGGGTCGGGTTCGCGTCCCCGGAATTGTTTGAACAGTTCCATGGGATGTTGGCTGCCCCCGCGAGCGAAAATGGTTTCTCTCAGTTTTCGTCCCACTTTTTCTATCGCCTGTTCGTCATCCAAACCGGCCTCTTCAAAAGCGGCGAAGACATCCGCAGCGAGAACCTCGGCCCACTTGTAACTGTAGTAACCGGCTGCGTAGCCTCCAGCGAAAATATGTTGAAACGCGCAGAGCATGCGATCTCCTTCAAGCATCGGCAGGATCGACGTCTTCTTCATCACTTCCCGTTGGACATCAAAAACGGTCTGTTCCTGCTCCGGTTCGTATTCGGTGTGCAGAAGCATATCCGTCATTCCGAATGTCAACTGCCGAAGCGTATTGGAACCGGCCCGAAAATTTCGTGCTTCGACAATTTTACGGAACAGGTCCTCCGGCAACGGTTCCCCTGTTTCGATATGGGAAGTCATCGCCAGCAGCGTCGGACGATGATAGCACCAGTTCTCCATGAACTGGCTGGGCAATTCTACCGCGTCCCACTCAACGCCGTTGACTCCGGAAACCTCCGGCTCATCGACTTCGGAAAGCATGTGATGCAGCCCGTGACCGAATTCGTGGAAGAGCGTTTCAACTTCCCGGAAAGTCATCAGGGCCGGTTGATCGCCGACCGGCGGGGTACAGTTGCAAACCAGATACGCGATCGGAATCTGCAGACCATTTTCCGTGATCCTGCGATTCAAACATTCATCCATCCATGCCCCACCCCGTTTGTTTTCGGGACGGGAATACGGATCGTAATAGAACCCGGCGATCAACTGGCCGGAATCGTAAACGTGAAAAAAGCGGACATCGTCGTTCCAAAGAGCGGCCTGCCCATCAGCCGCACGAACCTCGATACCGAACAGACGCCTGACCAGATCGAAAAGTCCCTGAAGAACTTTTTCGTGCTGAAAATACTGCCTGAGCGTCTCGTCAGTCACTTCATACCGCTGTTCACGCAGGCGTTCCGTCCAGAAAGCGATATCCCAATGTTCGAGCGGTTCATGAAAACCGTTCTGTTCAGCGAGTTGCTGAATATCGGCCAGATCCTGTTTCGCCGGTTCCCGGGAGGCATTCAGCAGCGTGTCGAACATTTCCATGACGGCATCGACATTGGGAGCCATTTTTTCGGCCAGACTCATCTCGGCGTAATTGGAATAGCCCAGCAATCGGGCCTGTTGTTTACGCAAGGACAGAATTCTCTCACACAATTTGGAATTGTCGAACTCTCCAATGGAAGCCCGAGAAATATAAACCAGGTGTGCCTGTTTTCGCAGTTCGCGGTTTCGGCAATGCTGCATGAACGGCTGAATCACCGGGACATCCATTGTCACCCGCCACGGGCCTTTTTCGGGTGTGGAAACCGGTTCCATTTCCGCTCGCGTTGCATTGAAGGACTGGCTGGTCAAATTTTTCAGACTGGCGGGCCATCCCTCGGTTTCTTCGATATCGGTGATCTTCATCGAATACGCTTTGGTGGCATCCAATACGTGATTCGAAAAAATGGTGGCCAACTGGGACAAATCCTGTGCGTTGCGATTGAACTGCTCCTTCTGTTCGCCGCTCAATTCGCTTCCCGCCAGTTTGGCTGACAGAATTTTCTGTTCGATAATCCGTTGACGGGCCGAACTGAACTGATCCCAGTTGTCCGATTCCCGTAACTGTTTTATCGCTTTGTTGATCGGTTCACTCTGCCGAATCCGTAAACCGAACTGCACCACATCGGGCAGCACTGTTTCGTACGCCTGTCGCAATTCCGGCGAATTGTTCACCCCGAGCAAATGCCCAATCGGCTTCCAGGTCTGTTCGAAGAGACGATCGATTTCATCCAACGGGCCAAAAATCGAGTCCCAATCTGCTGTTGCATTTGCCTCAAGATCCTCCAGCAGCCTGGTTGAGGTTTCCAGTAACTGCTTGACAGCCGGGATGACATGTTCCGGCTTGATCTGATCGAACCGGGGGAGTCCCTGACGTTGGAGCAATGGGTTTTCAGTGGTATCCGACATGATTATTTCGATCTGTTTTCCGGGATGAACCGCGACATAAACGGGATGATTGTGAACGAAGGCCTCTTCCCTGCCCTCTGTTTTGTTGTCTTGTTTTACTGCCTTGTATTACTAACGATAAAAGTTTACGAACGGCTCGCAAATTTTGGAAAAATATCAGTTTGGTTACGGCGGTCAGAACAGACCAGCCGTGCTGGGAAATATAAATGTGCTGAATCCGAATGTGTGGGCAGTTTGGTTTGTTTTCTCCACGAACACAAGTGTAGCCACAATGTCCCGGCGTGGCTGGTTCGCGATAGGCTGTATGTTTTAAGGGCATTAACCGGCAGGCGGCGCGCATGTTGCGCCGAAAGATGCCTGGCATAAACCGGGCAACCGTCATTTGGTGCCAGGTTGCAAGACGTAAGGCTGTAAAAGGAACGAAAAATACTGCAAATCAAACGTGATTGGACCGATCGAAGTAAAAAGAGCCGAAATCGTGTTGAAATCTGTCATTTTCGCACAGTAGAATTCGTTGTGCGGGCAGTTGTATCTATAGAATTGGTTTCGTGTTACGGTTTTGCAAGCCAAAAAACCCGGCTCACGCCTGTTCTTGTTCTTGGGGACACCCAGCATGCTCGCATTCTTTCGTCTTTTCTCCCGCTGCCAATCCAATCGCCAACGGCGTCTCAAAAACGCTTCCCGTTCTGCTTGTGCTGTCGAAACATTGGAAAGCCGCGCTCTGTTGACCTCCTGGTTCGTTGCAACAGACGGTAATGACAACGCAGCAGGCAGTTCAGATCAACCGTTCGCCACCATTCAACACGCATTGGATGAGGCCAAGGATGCAGGCGACACCATTACTGTTCGGGACGGCGTGTACCATGAAAAGATCGAATTTCGACACAGTGGCGATCGAAAGGGAGGTTTCATCACATTGCAGGCGGCCTCGAATAACGTCGTTCTTGACGGAGCCGGCGTGAATGATGGTCGCTCGGATATGGTTCGCATCGAAAATCTGAGTTATGTGCGGATTATCGGCTTCGAAATTC
>JALTOP010000271.1 GCA_027000105.1 Planctomycetaceae bacterium
GCCAGGTTTGCACTTTGGGCGTTGCAAACAGAGAGAGAAGCGTTTTCAAATGCGTTTCGAAATCATTCCCGAGTGCTGTTGCAATCAATGCTTCGGTCATCTGTGTACGCCCTTGTTGTTGCGCCCCGTTTTTGAACAGGTCAACAAGAATTTGGTCGGCAACCCCGACAGAGGAAGAAAGAATCGCGGCTCGCATCCAGGGATCACCGGCGTCATGGGCAGCGAGTTGAGAGAGGATTGTTCGACGATCTTCAACCGGGGCGTTCCCGATTGCCAACGCGAGTTCATATCGCACGCGGATATTTTCATGAGAGGCCAATTGTTCAAGCGAATCATCTTTCGGTTCGGCTGGTGTGGCGCCGAAAACTTTCACGCCGTGTCGTACGAGGTCGATTTGATCGCTTTTCAAAAACAGATCGCGTATCTCTTTTTGCTTGCGTAATTCGGGGGAAAGGATTGTCGCCGTCCACAATGATTGAATGCGTCCTTCAACAGAAGCATCCGTATTCTTCAGCTGAGCAACCAGTAACGAAAATGCTTTACTTTGGGGATCGAGCTTTCTTTCGATCAGCAGTCGCTGGGCGGTGTCACGCAACCAGCCGTTTGGTTGCAGCAGTTGGGCGACGAGTTGCTCGTCTGTCATTTTTGTCAGATTCGGAATCGGCTTCGTTCCGACGGAGTCTTTGACGAGACGGTAAATTCGCCCCTTGTCACTGCCGGCATAAAGATCGACACGTTCCTGCCAGGCTTCGGGAATCCACTGCGGATGTTCGATCACTCTGCGGTACATATCAGCAATCCATAAGCTGGAATCCGGCCCGGTGATAATCCAGGAAGGTCTGCACCAGGAATCTGTTGAACAGAAGACTTCGGATTTTTCTTCTCCCTTGGCACGATGCGCGGTCGCCAGAATACCGGGATACTCCACAACCACCCGGCTGACCAGATTATGAACCGGTTCGCAAATGAAAACGGACTTGTTCATTTCTTCGCCCATCGAAGGATCCCGGAAAAACCGCGGGCTGCAGGCAGAGGTGAACCGGTTCGCTGCGAACAGATCGTTAAACCGATCTGCGGTGCGGCTTGTCGGATAAACCGGCGGGGCGAAGTCCGGTTTAATGAGGATATTTCTGGGGGAGGGAGACGCGACAAACGGGTTCCGTTTCAAATCGCGATCTTCAATCACATACTGATACAACGGTACGCTGTTGGAATTGCCGAACCAGTTGTCGAAATCGTCCCGACAACGACCGTACTGGCTCGATCCGCTGACTGTTTCCAATTTGCCACTGTCGGGATAGATGCAGACATCCCGCCCGGACATATTCACTTTCTCTCCCGTTTTCAAACAGGTAACAACACCGCCGGCATGACCGTTCCCCAAATACAGGGAATGGTTCAACCCATAAGTAAAACCACAGATGCGGTGTTGCGGATTGTCAACTTGAAAACCGGTGTAGAGCACTTCACGATGATCCGCCTTCCCATCGCCATCGGTGTCCTTCAAAAAGAGAACATCGGGCGCGACCGTCACCAACACACCACCATTCCAGGGAAAAACACCATTCGGAAAACCGAGGTCTTTGGCGAAGACGACCGCTTTGTCGTACTTCCCGTCGCCATCGGTATCGCTAAGCACCTTGATTTTTCCATCAGCCGGGCCGTCCCAGAATGTTTTTCGTTTCTCTTTCGGAAGTTGCTGATCCCGTTTGCCTCGCGGATAGTCGCTCATTTCCGCAACCCATAACCGGCCATCTGCCCCGACCGCAAAATTGACCGGATCGACAACCAACGGCTCCGCCGCGACAACTTCTACGTGATATCCTTTCGGAACAGTGAAACTTTTCAGTGATTGTTCGAGCGAAAGCGGTTCATTCAGATTTTTTCCTTCGTACAATTCATGAATCCGCTTCATGATGACTTCTTCCGTCCCCGAAGACCAACGCCCCGGTTGGAGGTAATAGATCATCGAATAATCGACTTCGTAGCCTCCTTCTTTTCGCATTCGTTCCGAAGCAACATACGCGAAAACATCATTCGCATACGCTGTCACCCAGGTGTTGGCACCGAATTCCTTTTTGATGCGCAGGGCGTAATCAACACAAACTTCGCCGCCCAGAAAGATCATCGTGAATTGATCGCCGAATCGCCAGGTTTGAATCGGCATCGGATAACTTTCCGGCATACGGCCTTTTATCCGATGAATTTCAAGCATGGCCCGGGCATGATTTCGCACCTGCGGTCGTGGGCTTTTCAGGGCTTTTCGCATCTCTTCAACGGAAGGACGATCAATCGGCAAGCCGGCGAAACCGAAATGCGGAGTAGGCGGAGCGGTAATTTCCGACCATTTTTTCTTTAACAGATCGTGAATTTCCTCCGCAATTTCTTCTCCTTCGATCTGGCAGTATGCCATCGCTTTTTTCGGATCGCGTGGCGGGTTCGCATCGGCTCCGCAACCAATTGTGCATAGAGCGACGATACCGGGGTGCTCTTTTTCCAACTTGCGTGCCGCAAACCCGGCCCAATCTCCATTGATGCGATTATGTTCCCCGCCAAAGGTGGTACAGTGGCACGCATAATTGAAAATGAGTCCGCGAATCGACTTGCCATCCGGAGCGGTAATTTTCAATACGGGCAGGGTGTGATCAACAGGCCCTTTCGGGTTGACTCCAAAGCCTCTCCAGATGCCGTCTTTGATCACTCTGCGGTTATCCGCAAAAGTAACTTCTCCAACCGAATGAAAAATACGGGCCGGCTTCAACGATACTATCGCTTCATCGACCGCCAAAGCACATTGATCACGCACAAAATCGCTGTACTCTTTCAGGTTTGCGTCTTCCTGCTTTGTCAGTGGGACTGAAAAAAGATTGACAAGCCCTCTGGGAATATGCGGAGATGTATGGGTGTGCGTGCTGCAAATCACAAAGCGTTCCCGGGAAATAGGATGTTTCTTCTGCACCTCTTTCAAAATTTCGGAAGTCAACACGCCGGGGAACCCGATTGTATCGACGGAAAGCAGCAGATGGATTTTCCCGGCTTTGCTTCCGTTTTGCCCGGCGGTTCGCATCGCCATACAGCGTACATTCAATGGCGTATCGATTCCGGTTGAAGGCTTCGTGCGGGAACCGTAACCGGAAAGACGAAGCGGTTTTTTCGGCGTAATATCCACCCGAGACATTCCCACGTCCCAATTGGCTGCCCGGCTCATCGTTGGACAGACAACAAGAAGCAGGCAGGCAGCAAACAGACCATTTCGTAATTGATGAATCATTGGAGTCATGATCGTCTTTAATCCAAACAGGGCATGCAGCGGGGAACCCGGCGAGGCTGGTCCATTCTGATAGCCGTAACCAAACTGATATTCTTCTAAAATTTGCGAGCCGTTCGCAAACTTTTACCGTCAGTAATACAAGGCTCAAGCCTGAAAGTACCGTTGAAATGGCCTGGCAGGGAGCGAGCATCGTACAATAGTGAATCGTACTTCAACAAATTACGTGCTGTCCAGTGTTAAGCCGATATAGTGATCAGCCGACATGACGATATATCGTGATTCAAACAGAGTGATGATTCAGGGAACCCAGAGTGCGGAAGAGTTCGAAACGTTGTCGTGGTGTTGAAGGACTTTTCTCGCCTTGATCCGATAATAGGGCGCGATGTAATTGCCCCGATGCCGAAAGTCGCCGGGTGATGCGTTTTTGTCGGCCCGTTTCGGTTCGCTGAATGCTTCGATCACCATCCCTGCTGCGCAGATTCCGCCGAGTATTTCTTCCGTGCGGTGCAGGAACTCCAACGCTCCCGATTCCCGATAGGACTGATCTTCGACCTTCGGAAGTGGTTCATCCCGATAGTATTCGATGCCGATGACGTACCGGTTCTGCGAGTCCCGTCCGACAACCTGCAGGCTGACGGGCTGCTTATGCTGGGAAATATAGAGTCCGTTCGGTTTCAACACCCGGCTAACTTCCGCAAACACCGGTGCCACTTTGGGAACGTAACAGGTACTGACGGGATGATGAACGATATCGAAACTGTCGTCTGCCAATTCATGGAGATCGTCCATCGACGTTTCAATCAACCTCAGGGAATAGCCCCGATGGGCCGCTTCACGATGATCGAGCGCCAGCATCTGTGGACTGAGATCGACAACTGTCACGTTTGCCCCGGCTGCCGCGTACAAAATGCTCTGCCACCCGCCTCCAGCCGCCAGGCAAAGCACATTGAGTCCCGCCACCGATGCGGGCAACCAGCCGCGTGAATCAAGCGTGGCCAGTGGACGCTGACATTCTTCATCAGTGGCACACCGGGCGAAAACGGATCTCTGTTTTGCCAGGCGGTCGTAGGCGGCTTTGTTGCGGGAGAGATAATCCATCCGTAATTGAAACCTGCGAGGTTTGAATTTGAGCGCGGGAGGCCTTCTGCTTCCTCTGTTCGAATCAGATTGCTTCAGGCCTTCAGCATCAGACTTTCAGCGTCAGACTTTCAGGAAAATTTTATGTTTGTAACAGATGTAAAGCATCCCCCATTGGACGGCCAAAACGGAAACAGCGGACAGAAGCGGGGTGTAATCTCCCGTGTACTTCAGCAGACCGCCAAAGATTGCATGGGCTGTGTATTCGAAGTCGATAAAATCGGGAGCCATATAAATGAGGATGGAGTTGCTGCCAATCACGACGAAAAAGAAGGCCCACTTCCGCAGTTTCCAAACATCGATCACCAGATAGAACAGGGAAAGAACCAGCAGACTGTAACCGGTGCAGTTCAACACGAACGAACTTGACCAGAGGTTTTTGTTGATGGGAAAGTCGAAATTCCACAGGTAGGCCAACCCGAGTGAGAGGAATCCGAGCACTACCATGATCGCCACCTTGAAATACCCTCCCCGCTGTTCATTTTTCAGCAGTTGCCCCGTCATGATGCCGGAAAGAGCAGTTGAAATAGCGGGGATGGTGCTGAGCAGTCCCTCGGGATCCCGGTCTCCCCTGTAGAGAACACCTGGCAAAAACAGGCGATCGATGTAGTCGGTCAATGTATGACCGGGACTGAGGTCGCCGGCTCCGAAACCAGGAACCGGAATAAATTTCAGAGCCGCCCAGTAGGCAATCAGAAGACCGGCAAACCAGAGGAACTGTCCGCGGAAGTCGGTGTTGAGAAAGATTAAACCCGCAAACAGATAGGCCAGTCCGATTCTGCCGAGGACACTCGCACAACGCAGGTTTTCCCAATCGAACTGGAGTAGCCCGTTGTAAATCAGACCGAGAAAGACAAGCATCAAGCCGCGATAGATCACATGGTTGCGCAGCATCGCCTGGCTGTCCCCTCGCTGCAGACGTTTCTGGAATGAAAACGGCATCGAAACACCCGCGATAAACAGAAACAGCGGGAAGATCAAATCATACAACGTGAATCCGTTCCATTCAGGATGTTCCATCTGATTCGAGAGCCAGACGAGCCCTTCCCACTGAGTCAAAGCGGCTGCCTGATGGATGACAGGGCCGCCCCCCGCGATCCAGAACATATCGAAACCTCGCAGGGCATCAAGACTGATCAGACGGTTGCTCACAAACGGGGGCGACTTTTTCTCTGTTTGTTGATTCATTGTATCGGCCTGTATATTTCTGTTGTTCCTGATATTTCTACCGTTATTGTTTCTGGCAATTTTGGTATTATTACTGCAGTTCTTCGAGTTCTTCCAGTAGTCGGTATGTGGAACGCATTTCTTCGGCCAGACCGTGAACGACATCTGGCGATGTTTCCCCCGGCATGACGTTCCAGGTGTAGGTTTCAACCTCCAGGTGTGGTGCATAACCGAGATCACGAACCGCCTGCATCGCCTCCCGCAAAGACTGACGTGTTGTTGAAAGCGGGCCGAGTGAGTCGGCATGCACCGGGACATGAAAATGGATGCGCCAACTGTCGGCTTCCAGCCAATCCTGTGGCGGTGAGTTTGCAAACTCCGCTGTCAGGTCGGTCAGGGATACTGTTTCCCCGGACGACGGTGACCTGCAGAATGTTTGATGCAGATATCTCGGTTCTGCGAATTGTGACAGGAAACGTCTCCCGTCGATATTGTTCGCGGGGTCATTCAGCTCGATGGCACAGGTGATATGAACCTTGTTGATGCGAATTTCATTTTCGACAAGAGCCTGAATCGATTGTCTGACATCTTCGTACTCAACCGCCTGATGGCAGACATCGTAACAGAGGCCGATGTGCGTATTGACGAGTTCCTCCGCAAGAACAGTTCGTGCCCGATCGCGAAGCTGTTCGAAAAAGGTGATGGCCTGTGCCGTGGTCTCTAACACGCAGAGCGGTTCCGGTTCAATCGCCAGTCGGATGACGCGACCTGTTTCGTCGTGAAGGGCATCCAACTGTCGGGCCAATTCAATCAACTGCTCGCCACACCGATTCGTAAAATCGGGCTCACGGGACAGTTCCCTGAATCCGAGTGGAACGGTGGAAAGGCTTCCCTCAACTCCATCAGGAAGAAGCTCTGCCAGCAGTTTGGCACAGCGGATTGTATAAGCCAAACGATCAGCAGAGGTCCAATCGGGAAGATAAACCTGTTCCTTGACCCTTTCCGTGTGGAAATTACCGTAAGGGAATGCGTTTAATGTATAACAGGGAAGTCGATGGTCGGCCAGTTTCTGTTTCAAGCTGGTCAATTTCCCGGTAGATTCAATCAGCTCACGCGTGACGGAATCGGCCAACCATAGCCCGGCTGCAATCGGGCGAGCGGTTAGTTCTTGCACCTGCGCTGTTTTATCGGTTAGAATCTGTAGCAGTTGATGGACATCTCCCGAAGGATGTACATTGCAGCAGTAACTCAATGGCAGGCTTGAAAGGGACATGCGCACTCCTGGTTGTTTCGATCTTTTTCTTTCGATACAGATTCAACCATGTTCGATGATGGGGCTGGAGGAACCTGTTGTTGCATCGATGTAAAAGATGAAGATACCCGGTGAGTGCATCATGGGCAATTGTGACCGGAGGAAGAGGCCTTTTTTACGGAACTTCGGTTATTTTTTGGGGTTTATTCAGATGAGATGATTTGTAACAGACCGTCTCGGGCTCAAATCATCATCAAACGGAAAAAGTAGATAGTGGCGACAACTCAATCCAAAACCAATCCTTGTTTAAGCGACCCCGATGTACAGTTGATGCTGCGCGTCAAGCAGGGGGATGAGGAGGCGTTTACGGAACTGGTTGAAAACTATCAGGATCGTCTTGTCGGTATTTTTACCAACGTTTTGGGAGATCGGGAAGCGGCGGAGGATTTGGCACAGGAAACTTTTCTGCGCGTCTATCGGGCCCGCAACGGGTACGAACCGCAGGCCAGGTTTGCAACCTGGCTGTTCCGTATCGCGAACAACCTGGCAAGCAACACGAAGCGCTCCAGAGGCAGACGCAAAGAGGTTCAGTTCGGTAGCGGCGAGACCGGGCCGTTGAGTACCCGGCCTCCGGAAAAAAACCTGCCTGAAAAATCTGCTTTGATGCCAGCCAGAATGCTCGACAAGGCGGAATTGTTGAAGATTGTGCATCAGGCAATGGACTCCCTCAATGAAAGACAGCGTATTGCCGTTTTGCTCAACAAATTTGAAGAAATGAGTTACGCGGATATTGCAGCGACATTGGAGTTGAGTCCATCGGCGGTAAAATCACTTCTTTCAAGGGCGAGGGAAAATATGAAAGATCATCTCGAGAAGTATGTAAAAATGTAGGTCAGGCCATCCGGTTTGGCGAAATTGGTTCGCGCAGAGCACGTTTTGACACATTGATCCGGCAACGGAGAGGAGCCTGTTGTGTGTTACGGCGCAGCTTGCAGTTGCGACAGGGTACGGAATGGGCTGGTGGGATCAATTCCAATCAATTTCAATCAGGTTCAATCAGTTTTTTTAGTTAGCGTCCATCATGGTCGATAAACTGGTACGATTATCTGCAGAACAGCGTTCAAACTTCGTTGCCTATCTGGATGGGGAACTGAACGAGGAAGAAACGCGCGGCATCGAACAACTATTGGCCAGTAATGAGGTCGCCCGTCACGACATGGAAGCGTTGGCGACAGCCTGGGAACTGTTGGACGATTTACCTCGCCCGAATGCTCCGAAAGACTTTGCAGAAAAAACCATTGCAACGCTGAAACTGGAAGAGCAGAAGCCCCTTTTGCGGGAACAGGCCTGGTTTCAGCAGGTCACTAAATATGCGCGTCTGCTGGGAGGGTTTGTCGCGGTGATCGGCTGTGGTGTCGTCGGTTTTCTTGTAGCCCGCACGGTTCCTCCCTCCCGGGCGGATCTGATGCTTGAGAATTACCCACTACTGGAGCACCTGGATACCTACCAGGAGATCGGTTCCTCCGACTTTCTGATCAGGCTTCAAAAAAATGAGGAATGGGTGAGGCGATCTTCGGAAATGCCAGGACAGGCCGGTAAAGGCAAAGTGGATTGAGGGAAAAGTTGGATCTGACAGGCTGGGCGGTTTACCGAAGCAAAGCGGCATCTGCAACATCGGAAATTGAAATCAGAAATTGAAATTATATGGCAGGCAAAAACAGAACCGTCAGCGAGCCCTGAGCGCTGCAGGCAGCAATTGACGTACAAGGTTTTTGGGCATTTCGCAGGTGAAAAACGCTGGATGATGTTCGACATCAATTTGAAAGTTTGACATTGATAAAATGAAGCATTCTCCCCGAACATACTTCTGGAGCTATCTGGCCCTGTTGGGGCTTGTGGTCGGATTTTGTGGCGCAAGTATTGAACCGCAGATCAGCGTCAGAGAATTTCGCCAACTCCCGCAAAGCAAAAGGCTTCGTCTGGAACGGAATCTGGACAGCTATCTTGCGCTATCGGAATCAGAAAGATCGCGCTATTGGGAAATGCATCGGGAAATCAATGAGTATCACCTGGCTCCGCTGATGAACAGCTATGAACAGTGGTTGGCCACTCTTTCCCCGTTTGACAGACAGTTGCTGAGAACGACTGCTGACCCGGCTGAAAAAATTGCGGAAGTTGAAAAGATTTTGAAAACGCAGCGCAGTATCGAAGAGCATCAACTCCCGGAATTGATCGCCAGAATTATCAAACAGAAAAATGCGGAAGAACTCGAAAGTAAATTTGATGGGCGACGGCCGTCCTACCGCATCCTCAACTTCTTTTTCAGTACCCGGCCTGAATTCGACTACTCAAACCTGTACGTTTTTTCGGAGCCTCAACTGAACATTCTCCTTGATGATATCCTGTTGCAGCAGTTGCCGGCTTCCAAAAGAGAAAAATTGGAATCAGAATCCCTGCAGGGAATCGCCAGGATGATCCACATTCTCGAAGCATCACTTTCCCAATCGAACAATCCGAAATTGTATTGGCCCTCTCCGGCGACGCTTCAAACGATTGAAGAAACTTTTTCCCTCCAGATGTACGATCCGGCTAAAGACAAAAAAAGACGTGCTGATTCCGGTCAGAAGGATTCTCCCCAGGAGATGCTTTTGCGGAAAAACGACATGCACAGGCGTATTGTCTTTCGCAGAACTTTAGTCCGCAGCATGATGGTTTATGAAATGCAGCAATTTGAAAGGGAAAGTCCCGTTACCCACAAGGAACTGCTGAATTTTTTCAAAACGCTCGATTCCTCCAAGCAGCACGCCCTGTTGAATAGTCCTTTCGAATATCAGGCGGAAGCATTGAAATGGACATACATCTGGGAGAAGCAACATGCGAAAAGTATCTTCTCGGATGAACGTTTCACAAAAAAAGTCTTACAGGTGATGGATCCCCGACCGGAAGGCCCCCGCTCCGGGCCGAACCGGCGACCCGGGGAGAAAGAGGGCAAATTGTTCCCTCCCCGTTTGCGTGGACGCTCGATCAAAAATCTCCGGCCTGATCGTCCCAAAGAACAATGAATCGGGTTACCGTTCGCAGATCATTTTCTGAACCTGTTCGATATCGACCTTCAGCTGCTCCTGTAAATCGACGCGGTTCAGGAATTTTCTGATATCTCTGCACCTGGCGATCAGGTCGACCGAAATCTGGTGACCATAAAGGTCTCCGCTGAACCCGATCAGATGGACTTCGAATTTTTTCTGCTGATTACTGAATGTCGGGTTTGGGCCGATATTGATTGCTGCTCCATACTGTTTCCCTGAATACGAACAGGTTCCTGCATAAACTCCTTCTGCAGGAATGAGGGTTTCGATTTCTTCCAGATTCGCCGTGGGAAAACCGAGCTCTTTTCCTCTTTGATCTCCATAAACGACTGTCCCGGTAATTCGGTAGGGGTGTCCCAGACAGTCAACAGCCTCTTCGATCTCCCCGGAAGATATCAATTTTCGAATCCGCGTGGAGGAGATCATTTCCCCTCCTGTCTGCACCCCTTTTATCACCTGCAGAAAAATATGATGCTGACTGGTCAACTCGCCCAGAAGATTGATGTCTCCCTGTCTCTGTTTCCCAAAGAAAAAATTTTCCCCCTCAACCATACCAACGGCCCGAAAACGATCGATAACCAGCTGATGAAAAAATTGGGTAGCCGAGAGATTCAATAAACTGGAATCGGTGGGGTAGACAAACAGGCAATCAACGCCAAGTTCCGCAATCAGCTCGGCTTTACGCTCAACCGTACTCAAACGTGGCGGAACAGAATGGGGAGCAATCAAGGCTACCGGAGGAGGATCGAACGTCATGACGACCGACGGTACTTTCCGGGTTTCCGCCTGTTTCCGTAACTGGGACAACATCGCCTGGTGTCCACGATGAACCCCGTCGAAGTTCCCGATCGACAAAACCCCGCCCTGAAAAGAAGCAACCTGATCCAACTGCGTGATAATCTGCATTCTACCTGCCGAGTGATTGGTAAACGGGGTCTTTTATCGAACAGCATTGTTGGGGAGGACTCGTATCTTTTCAAGCCTTGATTTTTTGGTTGGTGCACCAAATGAGTGCGATAACAGAGCACGAACCGCACAAACACAACTCCCGATTCAAGGCCTGAAAAGGAACAGGGACCAAGGCGAGGTGGCGTCATTCCCGATCATCATTGGTTGTTTCTGAATTCTCTGTTCCCGTTTCTGCCTGATTCCCTTCAGGAGAGGTATCCTCTTCGGGTGCTTCGATGATCATTCGATCCAACAGCTCCTGCAGAGGCACCTGCTGGCGGGATGGAGAAAATTCTTCCTCCAACTTCATCCAGCAGGCATGTTTGACGAAGGGCGAGTACAGATGCGTGACCGAGCCGGGGGTTTTCAGGACTCGACCGGTTTCAGGACATCTCCATCGGCGTCTCACATCGTGATGGATTCGTAAACCGGGACCTTTCATGCGGGAATACCTCAATCGATGCGACGAATCCTACGTGATGAAATTGCCCTGGCCGAAAATTAACAGTCGTCCTCGACACCGCTGCTTGTGTGGCCAACAGTATGCCCCACACCCCGGCCACCAACTCCATGAACCAAACCATCAACAACAACTGCGATCAATAGCAACTCCCACCTGGTGATGGTACACGGTGTGCCACCAATTGGTGTGCACGGTATGCCCTCCTCTTTCAAATCAGCGGTGTGACACCGGGAACTGCAACCTCAACAGGTGGTGCTTCGGCATCGAAAGAGTAGTACTTCGGACTGAGATCAAGTTTTGAATTCAATGCCTGTTCCCAAGTGACCTCCTTGCCGGTGTAGGCAGACATTCTCGCCATAATCCCCATCAGCGAGCTGTTGACCATGTACTCGGTGTTGTTGACCGCTTTTGCATTTCGGATCGAATCGTACATGGCGACATGCTCGTTGTGATACATCCGATTCACATTCTTCCGCTTTCGCCACGGGTTCTTTCCTTCTATTTTATATTTCATCAAATCGGCCGTTCCATCTTTGCCGACGACAAAATCCTGGAACTCGTTACTGCAGCCAGCCTGCTGGCGTGTTGTGGCGGCATAGCGAAGGCCGTTCTTGTAGTAGAATGTCGCGGCAAAGTGATCGAAAATGTTTCCGTTTTCTTTGCCGATACGTGTTTCACGGCCACCCGTGGCAAGGACACGCACAGGGTATTCGTTTTTCATCAACCAGGAAATTTTGTCGATTTCGTGGACAAACTGCTCCGCAAAAAAGTCTGCAGAAAGCCAGGTGAAGAAGTACCAGTTTCTAATTTGCCATTCCATGTCACTCATTCCGGGAGTACGAGGCGTTCGCCTTCCAACCGGCCCCAGATATCGGGTGCTGTAAATCGCCTGCAGATCTCCGATCGCTCCATCATGCAGCCGCTTCATGATTTCTCTCATCCCATCTTCATACCGCCAGCATAACCCGGAAATGAGAGTAAGCCCTTTTTTCTTGGCCATTTCTCCGGCAGCGCGAACCCGACGACACCCGACCGGATCGACAGCGACCGGCTTTTCACAAAACACATGTTTGCCCGCGTTGATGGCTGCTTCCAGTTGAAGAGGGCGGAAACCGGGAGGCGTTGCCAGCAGGACGATATCGACATCTGAATTGAGTACCTTTTGATAGGCATCAAAGCCGTCGAAAATTTTGTCGGAATCGACATCCACCCGATCCTTGTATTGGGTGGATTGCAGATTCTTGAGAGAAGCTTCCGCCTTCTCGCGGAACAGATCGCCCATAGCGACGATTTTACAGTTGGGGTCTCCCGATAGAGTATCGCGGGCTGCTCCGGTTCCCCGACCGCCGCATCCAACCAGGCCGACTTTCAGAACGTTTTTTTCACCCGCAAAAGCTCCGGGGGCTATGCCCTGGGCGGCAAGACCACCAACAACGCCTGCAGCAGATGTCTTGAGGAAAGTACGGCGAGAATTATTTTGGATGTCAGACATGATTGAAGGCGCTCCCATGATTGAAAACATTTTCCCTTTTCGACAAACTCGACAGGGAATTCGGGTAAAGTCTTAAACGAAACCATATTATCCCGATTGCTGATCAAAGTTCAAAGGAAACGAAAAAAAAAACGAGTTTTCTTCTGCAATCGGAGTTTGATAGATTCAATTCATGTTCAATCTTGAACGAAAAAGGGCATTATTGACGGGGGCAGCTTCGGGGATCGGACGCGCCATCGCTTTGCAATTATCCCGGCGGAATACGCATCTTTGCCTGGTCGACATTCAGGAAGAGCGACTCGAACAGACCGCTGCCGAGTGCAGAGAACAGGGCGTTTACGTTCACACAATCGTCGCGGATCTGTTCTACGAAGATACGATTTCTCAAATCGTCGATGAAACCCGCGAGATGATGGGTGGGCTCGATATCCTTATCAACAACGCAGGTCTTGTTTATTACTGGGCGACCGACCAAATGACTGATTTGCAACGCGAACGACTGTTGACGGTCAATTTTCTGGCGCCCATTCGTCTTTGCGATGCCTGTTTCCCATTGCTGTTGGCGAATGAACAATCCCGCATTCTGAATATTTCAAGCGTGTTCGGTCTGTTTCCCTCCAATCGCAACACCATTTACCACGCGACAAAATACGGGCTGGTTGGTTATTCGCTCGCATTACGGGCCGAGTATGCACGGTACGGTTTGGGGGTTGGCGTGATGTGCCCCGGTTTTGTCAGAACCGATCTTTTTGACAACATGCTGGTTCCCGAGGGACGAAGCAAAAAGAAACCTCCCCACTGGATGACGACTTCCGCGGAAGTTGTCGCCAGGAAATCGATCCGCGCGATCGAGAACAATCGCAGACTCGTTACCGTAACCGCATTGGCAAAACTGGGCCATTGGCTTGAAAGACTCTGCCCCTGGTTGCTGGATGGTGTCTATCAACTGGAGCGAAAGAAATTGCATCAATACGCCTTGCAGGCACAGAACAGAATGCCGGAGCATCTTGTTAGCGAACAGGAGAGGTGTACGGATTCTGAATGAAACCTTCACCCCAACGCCGTGACGCAATCTCCGAGAAGATTGGATGACTCTGGTAACCAAAGGTTGTTTGCAGAGTGCAGTCCATTTCAAAATGAACGGTTCATATAACGGGAAGCAGAATCTGGTTCATCGGTTTGCGGTCTCAAGATGCGTTTTTCAGGTATTGATACCCCTTCAAATTTTCCTCAAGAAAATGGGGGAGAGCATCTGGTTCGATTAATTTTCCGGGTTCGTAAAGAAGCAAAAATGTGTCGATGCCTTCTGCGTGCAGTTTTTCGTTCTGCAAAAAAAACTGCATGAGCTGCTCTGTAAAAAGAAAGTATGTTTCGCGAGGAGTCTGACTGGTGAGGCGGAACTTCCTGTTGAACTGACGATTCCCTTCCGGAACTACATCGCGAATACCGGAAAGACTATCCAGAAAATCTCCCATTCTCCTTGGCCGAAGCAGAAAGTGCGCCAGTTGCAGGCGGAAGTCTTCGAACAGGACGGCGGTTTGTTTCTGCGGATCGCTTTCCTGTCCGGGCATTTCCCATGCATAATCAAACAGGTAGAGTGTCAACTCGCCGCTACGTGAAACCAATACATTGGTGATGGATATGACGGCTCCTTTTTTCTGGATTAACTCGAATGCTTCCAGCAGATTTTCAAGCTCGGGGAGTTGATGCTGGTAAGTCATGCCTGAATGTCTGGCGAACAGTTTTAATTTTTCTGCACGTCTGCTTTTCTGTTTTAGCCTGACATTTGCCAGCAGGACAACAAGGAACAGAAACAGCCCGATACCAGCCAGAACTTCTACCACAACCGGTACCCAATCAGAAAACATAACTCCTCCGGAGCAGCCGCGTCCCATGCGATATCAAACAGGGCTTCACTTATCAGGCTTCATTTCAGGTTTGTTTTTTTCAGTCGATTGATTGGCAGGATTTTCCTCGTTCCCGGATTTTTCCGAAGCTGCTTTCTCGCCCGGTTCTCCACGTTCGGTATCATTCATTCCGGTATCATTCATCTCGGAATCGTTATTTTCCGAGTCGTTATTTTCTGAAACATTTTTTGTCTCGTCCTCTTCGGAGGGCGACTGTTCTGCAGATGCTTTTTTCCGGGGTTCCATTTTCGCATAAGGAGTCGAGATTCTGAATCGCATCGTTTCGGGGAACATTTTTTTCTGCCCCGCTCGATCAGCCTCACGAACGACGAAATGGGGGGTACCTTTGGGAAGTACGAAGTAGAGGCGATCCTGTTTATCTTGCCAGACGCAAGGGTATTGCTTCTCGCCAACCAATGCAACAAGACGGAAACCGAGGCCGTGTACCATCGCTGTCAGAACCATGCGGTTGCGAATTTCTATCAGCAGGCGGGAATTTTTTCTCAGAATTTCTTCCTTGGCTACCATCTGTTCGAGGAACGAGACAGTCGACTGGATCAGAATTTTTTTTCTCTCTTTTTTTGTTGTAAAAAAAACAGGCTCAACAGATTTAATCTTGAATGGTTCGAACCACAATTTCAATGAAAGAAAAAGTTAATAAGGGATTGAACCTTTGAGGAATGCCGGGGGAAGGACTTGAACCCTCACGGGATTAACTCCCACATGGCCCTCAACCATGCGCGTCTGC
>JALTOP010000272.1 GCA_027000105.1 Planctomycetaceae bacterium
TCGACCAGTTTCTTTTCCAGGGTATCGGTACCGGCAAAACAGGCAGGATTAATCGCCATTAAAAAATGTTCGGTACGTTCCAACGCGGGGCCGCGTGTTTTTTCGGAAGGCATTTTTTGACCGGTCCGACAGCATGTCAGAACAGCATGCAATAATCCAAAAGGGCCTGAAAGATCATTCGGAATGAGGATTTCGCTACCGAGATCGGCTTCAAATGAGAAATCGAACCCGACTGTATTTCCCTGATAGGGCAGGGCGTAGGCAAAAGGTTGACGGCCAAAAAGCGGGTGCTTGCTTCCGAAGGCTTCTACATGTGATTCATTTGCCGTGCTGGTGACGCAAACGCCGATCATCCCCTTCAATGCTGCCAGACGGGCGTAAACCAGAGGCGAACCCAGACGTTGTGAATTTGAAATCACGACAATTGCAACGCCCAGTTCTTTGGCTTTTTCGGTCGCCTGTTCCATGCCCTTCGTCGCCGCAACGTGCCCCATTCCTTCGTTCGCATCGAAAAAACTGATCGCCGGGGTTTCTGTTTTTTGAATCGAAATCGCTCTTGGGTCGACATCGCCGGTATCAATAGAATGGACATGACCGGGAAGACTGGCACAACCCTCGGAATGCCTGCCCAAGCGGTCTGCGTCAATCAGTCGATCGGCCGTCAGTTCGGCCTCAAATTCGTACATTCCTTTTTTTACCAGGACATTGACAAGGAAAGTACGCATTTGGGAACAGGGGGAACAGGGTGTATTCATCGTTTCGGTTGAATTCCATTTTTTACTATTGAGATTTGTGATAAAAAATGACGTTGACCATTGAAATTCGCTCTCAGTGATACCGTTTTCTGAATCCGAATTCCAGCTTGAGTGACCGAAACAGATTGCCGCTGCCAGAAAAGTATGCCCCTTCGGTCTGCCCTGCAGTTTATGGGGTTACTGGAACACTGGCAACGCATTCAAACAGCAGGCAATTACTTTTGTGTCGATGTCTGATTTTCCGGTTTGATCAACTCATACGCTGTCTGCCCCGCCCATTTTCCAGCTTCCGGCATGTATTTCATCGCAAACGATGTTTGTAGTGGGTAATTGCAGACGCAACCGGTCGAAAAACAGGGGACATTCAACAAGCCGTCCGCTGCGACAAGCGAGTTGCTGCAACCGGAACGCAAATTCCGCAAGCTGTATTCTTTATGACTTTCCACATCAACGTAAGAGGCGCATTTGTTTCGCAGGAAGAGCAGGTGCTTGTTCCCGACGGTGTAGTTGCAACCTCCCGATCTGGTAAACAGTCGAGATTTGTTGACCATCTCACCAGTTTCCAGATCGTACTGGTTTCCGGCCTGGTTGATAAACGTATTTTCCCGCATGATAATGGGCTGCAATCCTGCGCGCTTTTCCCACAATTTTCTGCCGCTTTTCGCATCGATGGCGATTGCCTGATATAATTTGCCGAGTAGCACAATCTGTTTTTTCTGTGAGAAGCAGACCCAATCATCGTAGGGACGGATAGCGAGTGGGCCACGCCCGGTCATCGCCTTGAAATCGTACCTGGTTTTGTATTCCCACTGTTTTTCTCCGGTGGTGGCATCGAATGCGTAAGTAACCGAAGGCAGTTCGCTCGGCAACATCCCCCGTCGTTTCAGTCGGTCTGCTTCCAACGGTGCCATCGAATCGGTCACGAAAACCGATCCGCCCCCGATGGCAATGGCGTGAATGTTGTAGCGGTGTTCGGGAAACTTCACCCATAATTGTTTGCCGCTTTTTCGGTCGAATGCAAACAGCGCTTCGCAATCCCATAAACCGGATTCAATGGCAGGGTGCGAATGCCCCGGAGGCAGATCTTTTCCCATCGCGACAAACAGATGCGCATCGGTAACGCGTACATCCACCACGCCCCATGCATCAGTCGGTTTTCGATCAAACTGGCAGGAATACGTTTTTTCGATTGCCCCGGTGGCCGGGTTCAACAGATCGCATTGTCCGTTCCGTCCGACGAAGACTCCATCAGGCAGAGAGGCGAACCGGACATAGGGAGTTCCTGTTTCAAAATTCCAGAGTAGACGCCCGGTGTAGGCATCGATACCACTGAGCAGTTGCCGGATATCATCGAAGGCGAACATCCGCCCTCCCGCGACCTGCGGTTTCACACCACGGCCGTAATCCTTATGCTTGTAGAAACCATGATCCGGCCCGTCTCCATACCAGAGAATACCGAGCGGTGCTTTTACCAAATCGTCACGCGAAAAATAGGTTCTTCCCGCGTCCCCTCCTTCATGCGTCCAGTCGGCAGAACCGGGCAGAGGCCCCACTTTCCGAATGAGAAGCGATTCGCTTTCCTGTGTCAATTCGGCCGAGGCAAGTTTCTGGCGGGCGATCTGCTGTTTGAGTTGATCCAACTGCTTCGAAGCGTCCTGCAACCACAAGGTTCCTCCGTAGGGACGCAAGACTTCATAGAGTCGGGACAGACTGGTTGCTGAGATCGGTTTTATCGTCTCTGCCGCGGGATGAATGATCAAACTCGCCAGATAGGGCGGGAAGCGGAATGTTTCCGGATCGCCCACAAACAGTTCGGCACGGGTTCCATACAGATTTGCTTCTGCAAGCCGCTGTCGTAGAGCGTTTACCCTGTTGCGGTTTTTGTCAACAACGATCAGTTTCAGTTTCGAACGGGTTAGCAGATCTTCCACCATTCCCGGTTGATCCAGTCCCAGTACGACTGCGTATCCCTCATCGATTTTCGATTGCTCCAGAATGTGGGAGACCTGTTCGCTCGCCGAGACAGACTGCCCGGCCAGTTCCTTTTTCGGGAAAGGATGCACATTGACTGAGGTCTGCTTCGCGCCGAAGCAGAGGATTTTACCGTTGGTTAAAGTGACAATCAGTTTGCCATCCGCTGCGATCAAACTGGCGGGAATATCTTCAAGTTGTTTCTTCCAGACGAGTTTCGGTTTCGTATTTTCATCTTTTGCAAGGCCGATGGCAACCAATGTTTTATTGACATGCGTGTAGAGCCGATTTCCTGCCTTGATCAAACATTTCGAAGTCGCCCCTTTTTTACCTTCAACATAAAAACGATCCCACAGTTTTTCTGCTTCCCACTTTGCAGGATGATATGTTCTATTCCCTACCTTTTTGTCATAAAGAGATGTTTTCGTTTTATTCAGATTGTAGGCGTATAAAAATTCGCCCTGCATTCCGTAAGATAGTCCGTTATCGAAGACAGAACGATAGTTCAAGCCGGGCATGAATTTGTAGCCCCAGAATGGCCCTTCAAACAGATCGCGTTTCGGAGTACTCCATGATTTCGGGGCCTCTTTCCCGGCCGATTTCCAGCGATCCCCGACTTCTCTCCCATCTTCGGCGTTGACAACTCCGGTCTCTCCCACAAACAGAAACTTTCCGCCAGCGGTTACTCGCGAATCGCCATTGCGATACCCTTGCACGTATTGCACCAACTTGCCAGTAATCGGATCGAAACCGGCTGGCATCGAACGACCGTTGGGCACCTGCAGTTTCCCATCTGCAAACAGAAAATAACCTTGAGGCGATAATCCTGCTTCGCTGAGGTAATTATGGTCGATACGCACCTGTTTGATATAGCCGACTTCACTGTTTCGCCACTTCAGCTGGCCCGTCTCCGCATCGACCGCGATGATGAATACGCCCATCGAAGGCCAGATGCCGGCTCCGAAATAGATGACGCCATCTTTCAGAACCGCTCCACCTCGAACAGGCCAGTAGGAAATCAGCCGGGCGTTTCCCAACTGGCGGTAATCGGGACGTTCTGCCGGTGCTCCGCGCACTTTCCACCTTTCTTCTCCCGTGGCTGCATCCAGACAGTAAAGATAGCCATCATCAGAACCGACAGCGACTTTGCCATCCCATGCAACCGGGGCGCAGCGAATCGGGCCATCTGTGTAGAAAGCCCATTTCGCATCACCAGATTCAGTATCGAAGGCGCGCAAGCTGCCGTCGTACGAAGAACCGACAAACAGCGTCTTTCCGACGACAACCGGTTCATTGACCGCATCGAACTGCAGTCGCGGTTCATTCGGCCAGGCTACTTTCGCCGCAGGTGCTTCACGAGACCACTGCAGATGAATTTCATCGGGCAACTTTTCGGATGTCACTCCACTGCGCGCCGTGTCGTGCCGCCACATCGGCCAGTCTGCTGCCTCAACAAAAAACGGAGAAAAGGGAAGCAGGCAGAAAATGAAAGCGAACGTAAATAATCTCATAATAATTCCCCGTCTGATCTGGACAGAATCGATGTGAAATCGTTGCCTACCAGCCGAACTGCTTCCTGGAATCAATCCGCAAACAGCCTGCTGCAAATGTTGCAGTTTTTGTCTCGTGAAATGGACCATTTGCGAAACGTCATGTCTCGTAAATCGAAGGCGAGCATTTGAGAATAAAGAGGCTCTCCGAGTCCTGAAATAACCTTGATCGCTTCCATCGCCGCCATGCAGCCTACTGTTCCCGAGACAGCACCGAAGACTGGAAACTCCCGTTTCCATTGTGGAGGGTCAACCGGATGCAGGCATGCCAGGCAGGGCGTCTTTCCCGGAATGATCGTCGTGATTTGTGCTTCCAGATCGTACATCGCGCATTCGATAATCGGCTTGTTCTGCAAGACAGCCTGACGATTCATCGCGAAACGTTCATTGAACAGGGGCGCACAATCGACAATGAGATCGACCTGTTCAACAATGCCGGCTGCGTTTTCTTCATTGAGATTTTCTGCATAAGGAACGATCTCCAGACGCGGATTCAACTCTTTCAATCGTCGTTCAACCGATTCGATACGAGGTTTACCGAGCCAGTTGTGCGTCATTAAAAGCTGACGGTTCAAATCGCTCTGTTTGACATTTCCCGCATGGGCCACCACGAGTTTCCCGATCCCGGCTGCTGCCAGTTCGTATGCGACAACCGATCCCAGCCCGCCACATCGCGAAACGAGAACCGAGGCGCCCTTGAGCGATTCCTGGCCGACTTCCCCAAAGCCGGGAACCCACATTTGCCATTCATAGGTGGCCCGTTCCGCATCGGTCAGTGGGGCGGGGTCAGTCGCTGGAGGATGTTCTGCCATAGGAGATTCTTCGTTGGAAACCGAAGGTTAAATGTTCAAGCCCGTTCGAGCCACAACGCAACACCCTGACCGCCGCCTACGCACAGGCTGACCAGACCGTGTGAGAGATCCTGCTGTTTCAATGCCCGCAGATTCGTCAAAATCAATCGGGCACCGGTCGCTCCGACAGGATGACCAAGCGCGATTGCACCGCCGTTGATATTCAGTTTGTTCCAGGGGAGTTCACCGATCGGTTCGTCCCGCTTCAGAACGGTTTTGTTGAACTCCTCCGACTTCATTGCTTCCAGGCACGCCAAAACCTGTGCGGCGAACGCTTCATTTATTTCGAACAGATCGAAATCAGTCAGGCTTTTCCCGGTTCCACGAAGCAGTTTGTCGATAGCAAAGACGGGGCCGAGCCCCATTCGTTTCGGATCCAGTCCGGCGATTGAAAAGGCATTCAGATAACCAAGCGGCTTCAGTCCTCTTTTCTCGGCAAGATCGGCTGACATGACGACCAAAGTTGCCGCTCCATCTGTCACCGGGCAGCTATTGCCAACGGTCACGGTTCCGCCATTCCGCCTGAAGAACGGTTTCAGTTTGCCCAGACTTTCAACTGTTTGATTTTTCCGCGGCCCCATGTCTTCATGGAGAGGAGCACTACCGGTGATATCCCCTGAAATCAGCAGGATCTCGTCATTGAAGAAGCCCTCCTGTTGTGCCTTCAAAGCGCGACGGTGACTTTCAACTGCAAAAGCATCCTGTGCCTTGCGGGAGATATCGAAATCGTCTGAGAGCACCTCGGCTGTTTCGCCCATGCTGAGCCCGCACGTTGGGTCTGTCAGTCCGAGTTGCAGTTGAGGAATCGGCTTGAAGAACGCAGGGCGGATTTTTGTGAACAGAGAGAGTTTCTGGGAGATTGTTTTCGCTTTTTGGAGTTGCATAAACCACTGCTTCGCCTCGTCGGTGTAGATAAACGGAACCTGCGACATCGATTCCGCCCCACCTGCGAGAATGACATCCGAACGCCCATCCCTGATGATCTGGGAGGCCTGAAAGACAGATTCCATTCCAGAGGCACAGTTTCGGTTTACCGTATGGGCAATCCTGTCCTGCGGGATGCCGGCCCGTAACGCAATAACACGGGAGACATTCGCCGCATCGCTCTGACCACAGACATTTCCGATGACAACTTCATCGATGTCGCTCGCATCCATCCCGCTTTCTTTCAGCGTTCCGCGAATCGCCAAAACTCCCAACTGGTCGGCTGCAATGTGGGAAAGTGCTCCGAATGCCTTGACAAACGGAGTTCGCTTGCCTGCTACAATTGCCAGGGGAGGATCAAGTTTCGTACATGGCATTGTCATTGGAATAACCTGTTCAAGATGGACGTGGAACATTGGTAGATGCACCAGAAACGAAACCCGCCCGATAGAACCATCGCTGTTTCACCGGGCCAGAACCATCGCTTCCCGGGGACATTATAGCAAAGGCTCCGCCCACTGCCCAACCGAACAAATTGACACAACTGCCAAAGAGCTGAAAACACGCAAAGAATTGAAAACGTGAGTAGTTGCCAATTTGATGGATAGCTTGACAGACAATGGCGGCTGCTGCATGGCCGGCTCAATCTGGAGATTCAGCCCTCCTGTAAGAGACAAAATGTGCAGTCTCTCGCAGCGATGCCATCGAGATAGATCACAATTTTTTGCCGACTGATCGATCCCGTTTGGTTCTGGCTGGTTTTCATTCCGTTGATTGGCTGGACGGCTGATGGTTCAGAATGAATATTGAGCAACATTCCATACGAATTCAGAAGATTGGCACCAGGATAATAATGCAAACAGGTGATCTACCTGTTAGTACTGGAGCTTGGTGAAAATCGCGTCGAAGTTTCGCGTGGTGGTTTGTTTTCGTAGTATCCTCGATACGCCCGGTTGTAGTAGCCGCTGCTGCCGTATCCGTAACCATAGATGCCGCGACGATATTGTCCCGCCTCGTATCGATAACCAGTTTCTTCCGAAACGGAGTTGACGACAATTCCCTTTACCGTTGCATCGACCAATTCCAACGCTTCTCGTGCCTGCTTGGCACGCGGCCTGCAATGTTTGGTATTTTTAAGAACCAACAAAACTGAATCGCTTATCTGCGCCAGGGCTGCTGCATCCGAAACTGCCAAGACGGGTGGGCTGTCGACAAGAATAAAATCGTATTTATCCCGGAGAACCTCCAGGATCGAGGCCATTTCGTCACTGTGCAGCATTTCACTGGGATGATCCGTTCTCGCTCCAGCTGCAAGAATTTGCAAATCGGGAATCAGGGTATCCTGTATCGCATCCTGCAACTCATCTCCATTTTGGATAACCGAAGTGACCCCGACTTCCCGTTCTATGCCGAAAAGTTTGTGTTGTTTTGGCCTGCGCAAATCGGCATCGAGGACCAAAACTCGTTTCCCGGAGTTGGCAATCGCCACAGCAACATTTGCGCAAATCGTCGATTTCCCGTCACCAGGTTCAGGACTCGTAAACTGGATAACACTACAGCGTCCTTCTTTCGCGTCGAATAAAAGAGACGTGCGAACAAGGCGGTACGCCTCCGCAATTCGGGATTGCGGACGGTGATAATTCGCAACCGTTCTGTCAACTCGTTCATCTCTCAACTTTTTCAAGTTGCGGGCAGATGCCATTTCTGGAATGTGACCGAGAATTGGCACCCGTAACGTCTGCATCATTTCTTCAGGACTACGGAACCGCTTGTCGCCAAATTCCATCAAAATGCCAATCAGAATTCCGAAGAGTAAACCAAGCCCACCACCCGAAAAGATGTAGGAGTACATTTCGATCTGAACTTTTCCGGCAATGCTTGGTTTTTTCAGCACTTCTCCAGAGAAAGTGAAATTGTCTTTGGTCAATCGTACTTCTTGCAGTTGTTCGAGAACGACATCGAACAAGCCTTTGGTACGTTCCAAATCCTCTCGCAGCGCCCGATTACGATTCTCCTCCGCTCCCAGAGCTTTTGCAGCCTTTTGTTCCGCCAGGAAAAGATTGTCAAGCTCTTTAATTTTTTCATTGCCAACGCGCAACTCTTCCTGCAGCGATTGTAAATAGACGCTCAGCAGATCTGGCCTGGGTTTATCGGAAGAATTTTTTTCACCTCCCGCTTCCTTTTCCAATAGTCTCTGCATCACATCAATTTTTGTACGAACTTCGAGCACGTCAGGGTGATTCTCTCCGAGAGTTTCCAGGAGAAGTGCCTCTTCGAGCAATAGAGGGATCAGTTGACTGGTAATCGATTGTGAAGATGCTGCCCCCGACCCGGTCCCCCCAGCACGATTCTGGGCCTGATCTGCCATGACCAGCAATGCCTGCCGACTGACTCCCTGTTCAATGGCTCGCTTGAAAGAATCCAACTCCGCTTTGATCTGGCTCATCTGGATCATAATGTTTGAACGCTCTGATTCTATTTGAGCAAGACGTTGCTGATGGATATTGCTTCCTTCATCCCCACTCCAAAGGAGAGAAGCCGATTCACGGAATTTTTGATATGCCTCCTCTTTCAGAGCGAGAGAGGCTGCCAGTTCATCTTTGGCCTTCGTAATTAATTCAAGAGTTTTATTACTGGTAGAACGTTGAGACTCTCCCAGATAACTGAGATAAGATGCAACGACAGCTTCCAGGATTCGCTGGGCGTCATTCTTTACCCCGCAGGTGTATGTCAAGTGGATAATGTCGTTGGAAGAGGAAGAACGACGAACACTCAAATTTGCCGAGATCGTTCCCATCGGGTTGCTTGAACCTGAAAGGGAAGGAAGTTCATCCAATTGAAGCTGTTCGACAGCGGGCTTCAACAAAATAGGGGCGTGAAAAAGTGCCAAGTGGGTATCGAGTGGATCCCGGGCAGCCCCCACCTGCGTGAGACCACCGAGAGGTAACTGGGCTTCGTTTCGCTGAACAAGTACCTCTGCATGAGATTGATAGGAAGGCGGCTTCTTGCTGAACTGTAAATATCCTAAAGCCCCTCCCACAAGAGCGAAGAAAATCAGCAGCCACTTCCGCTCCCACAGAATTGCCCGAATATCCAACCCATCTGGCTCTTTTGAACCGAGCTCCTCACCAGACCAGTCTAGTCCTTGCGACACGTTTCCCATCTCCCTGTATCATCAATCCCCAGGCTTAAGCAGCCCGCATGGAGATCAATTATCCACCCGTTTAAATTATCCACCCGTTTGAAGTGTATTTATAGTCACCATATAAAAGACGGCACGAATCTACACAAAAGACCGATAAGTCTCAATTGCTTACTTTAGCAATAGACGAAATTGTGATTGATTTTCCTCAAGCTGTCGGAAATAAGCGTCCCCATCAACCAAACCGCTACCACCAGAACCACAATCATCACAAAAATAACCGAAAATACAAGAACAATTCACCAAACTAACTGCAGACCGAGCAGTTCATTCAGTTTATGCAGGGCTTGGCGGGAACTCCTGCGACAAAATCGCGTGCCCTGACATTTTTGACAACGACACTTCCAGCTGCCACTACTGCTCCCGCTTGAATTATGACACCAGGTAGAAGAATCGCTTTGGCACAAATCCAGGTTTCATCTTCAATTATAATTGGACGAGTAATCAGGTCGAATGTTGGTCGACGGTGGTTATGGCTGCCCGTGCATACGTAAACACCTTGGGAAAGGCAGACGTTGGAGCCAATCCGAACATCAGCCAGGTTATCAATCCAAACTTCCTCACCGATCCAGGAGTGACCTCCCACATCCAGTCGCCACGGATATTTGATTTTCACATGCGGCTTGATAACAACTCCCCTCCCAATTTTCGCACCGAACAAACGTAGCAGCGTTCGTTTTGGAGAAGAGAGAGGGAAAAATGCCGACTCGAATAACAAACTGCTGACCAGATACCACAAAAACCGCCACGCGATGCCTCGTCCAGGATCAAAACCACCTTTGTCGTATCTGGCAAGATCACGGTTATTGCCTGTCAGACGAGTATCAGGATGGTCGTTGGTATTCCCCAAAACTGATTGTTTCATTGAGCCTGACTACTTTGAGCTATTTGACCTATGGTTGCGGAGGAGGTTCAGGATTTGCAGCTAACTTACGGTGCTTTTCCGCCAAACCCGGCTGGTTGATTTTATCGCAAACAATAGCCAGCTTTTTGTGGAGTTCGGCTTGCCTGGTTGGGATCAATTCATTTCGTAAGGCACGCTCAAGATCATCCAATGCCTCTTCCCAACGTTCCAGTTTCATTAGAATTGTCGCCCGCGTGTCCAATAAACGGGGTTCATCAGGAAAACTTTCAAGGGCAGACTGAATAAGTGATAACGCACGATCGTAATCGACAGGTTCCTCTGTAGATAAAACCCAGGCCAGATTGTTCGAAACAAAGGGCATCGTGGGAAGCAAACGATGAGCTCTTTCGAGATGCCATTTGGCCGATTTAATATCCTTTTCCTGGAATTTCAAAATGGACATGGCAAAGTGGGCCAATCCCGGTTCTTCTCCCTTGGCAATCACCTCATTCAGAATTTCTTCAAGGCTTTCTTCACCTTCAACCCTGGCTTTACCGTATCCGACAAGTCGCTCGTAAGCTGGTGAGAAGTTCGGATCGTAGCTCAGTGCTTTATGCAGATGCTTTAGCAATAGCGAAACGGTCGCCCCTTTTTGCTTCGCCAGTATATCATGACGGTTTGTATAAAGACTGGCCAGCAGTTGTTTGTAAGGACCATCGGGATCCAGTTTCATGCCGACTTCCAGAACGGCTTCGCACTCATTCAGTTCTCCCAGTTTGAGAAGCGTATTGGCGAAAGTTACCCGCACAGCGGTGTTCTCCGGGTCCTTGTTCAGCCTCTTGCGCAAAAAATTGGAAGCGGCCATGTACGAAGACCGCGCCGCCTCGACATCCTGACGGCTCAGATAAAGTTGCCCCAAAAGCAAGCCCAGTTCAGGATATTCACTGACCGCTTTTTCAAGCCATTCGATCGCCGGTTGAGTCTGATTCAAAGCCAGGTAATAGGCAGACCACGCCCTGGCGACTGTGGGCGTGCGCTGTTCATTGGCAAGAGAGAGATGCCAGCGTAGTTGCCGGATCTCCTCGCTGCTCGATTTCGATGTGATCTTTTCAGCCAACCAAACCGCACGTTTGCGATGAGCGGGGGGGAATCCTCTTTTCTCGTCGGGTGCCAGTTTTCGGAAAAGCCATTGCGCTCGCTTCTCTCTTCCGGTCTTTTCAAACACTTCGCCAAGGCCAAACTCAGCCTGATAGGTGTCTGAGTTGGAGTTATTCAAAATTCGTTGCAAGTAAACTTCGGCAGCATCGTACTCTTTCCGATCCATTGCCTGATGCGCTTTCATCAGATAGGTGGAATTGAGAGACCGGGTTTTAATCCAGACTTCCGCACCAAAGGTCGCAACCCCCGTCAAGGCTATAATTGCAGGTAATCCGAAAATAAGATCCCGTGTCCGGCGACGCTGCCATCCCCTGATGAACCAGATGAGAGTCGCATGAATCGGCCAGGTGGCCACTAACCAAGTCATTCGAAACGGCCACAAAAGTCCTTTCCAGAGATTCTTCCGCAGATCACGAACGAACTTGCCCCAGTTGCGTGAGGCACGTCGTCTCCAGCGGGAAAATATATTTTCACTCATCGACGCGACTTTCAAACACCTTATTGAATGACAAACAATTGCATGACAAACACAAATATATTGTTGACGATAAAAGTTTACGCACGGCCCGGAAGTTGGAAAAAACAGTTTGGGAACAGAGCAATCGGAGCAGGCCAGTCATTCTGGATACCCCTGCCGTTACCTGTTCGATTCAGAAATATTACTGCGAGATGATTGCCTGGCGGATACAACGCGCTGGTAGGCTGCATCCCGTAATGTAGAAAATAGTTCGCGAACACCTGAGCGTTCGTGAGCAAAAAATTCTGTGTCTGTATGTGTATAGGCCTGGAATTGAATAACGGGGGGCAGAATGTGAGCATCTTTTCTGTCACTCAGAATTGACCCCGATCGCAGCCTGTTAAAGAAGTTGCGAACAAATGTTTCAGCCGGAGGCGGGGGCTCCACAACGTCTCCCTTTGCATCGATGCACGTATACAACACGTAAGCCTGTTCGTTCGAGCCACGATAGAGTTGCAACTCGGTTGCAACCGTCTCCTGCTTACCTTCCAGAGAGCCGGGCAGTCGGGGATTATCTGAACGCCTCAAGCTCCAACCGACCGATGAATAGCAAAACCACAAATCGTGGAATCCAGGATAGCCCCCATCAATTGAGAAGTGGGTTTGAACCCCATTGTTTTCGTATGTCCAGATTAACGAATTGGCCCCAAACAAATCGTTTTTATCCCGGTTGACCGCCTTGAAACCGACTCGCTTCCATCCATTCACCTCTTGAGGAAGATCCTTCTCTGTTAAATCAAGGGCGATCTTTCCCTCAAAATTTCCAGTTTCACCGGTTTGATTGGAACTCTTCCAGGCCCTTGAGGCAGAAGCAGCGCCGCTAAGGATAAAACCGAGGAGAAAACAGCCCATCAATACCGAACTGATTCGTTGACCAAACGGGTAATTAAGCCACGCAGTTGCGCTGGGAAACCATTGAGCACGCCTTCTTCGCCTGCCTGGGTCGTCTTCGTCCTCTTCGCTCGGGGGAGGGAAAAAGTAGCGAATCGCTTCGTCGGTGCTAATCGCCATGAGGAGAATAAAGACGTACGAGACAAATCCGAGAACTTGATGTCGCCAACCATCTTCCAACCCCGCATCCCAATTGGTAAAGGCATAAACGATCAGAAAGACACGAATGGAATTCGCAACCAGAACCCAGATAACGGTTTGCAACAAGTCGACAACAATCCGAATAATTCCATATCGGCGATAGACTGCATAGACGAGCATGGTCGTCAACGCAGAAAACAGAGAATGAATGCCACTACACGCATCATCAATCAAAAACATTTTTTCCGGCAGGCGGATTGCCACTCCCGATACACTGTGCATGATGCCAAAATAATCAAGCAGTAAGCTCCCTTGGGCCGTTGCAATTTTTTGTAATCGGATGACCAGCGCTGTATCCATATTGAGAGGCAAGGGAACAATCAACAGGAGAATCAAAAAAGTCCCACGAATCTCCCTGATACTTTCAGAATCAAGCAAATAATGAGTCATCGTCCAAAGAAAGAACAGGAACGAGACCCAACCTAACCAGGCACTCCCTGCCAATGACGCCAGGACGATCAGACAAAGATTGATGACAAGATAGCTCAATGTCTGTCCGTTTAATTTTTCAACAATCGTTACGTTTCGATCCCGTAACCGCTGCCACGCCAGCCAGAAAAAAGCAATAATTGCCAACGGGAAAAAAGAATAATGCTCCGTATTCCACAGCCAGGTAAATTCCGAAACCACAAATGGCAAGTGCGCAGCCACCCCTGTCGCAAGCACAAGACAGGTAATGGTCGAAAGAGGAAAGTTTTTTGCCGTTTGAGCACTCTTTAACTCTGGGCTATTCACATCTGTCAAAACTTGGGACATGGAGTCAATCCAATGGCGGGGGGAACCAATATGATACCAGTGCATGTACTGAAATCAGCAGCAAAAATGCTCTGATCTCAACGATTCAGCGAAACAAACTGCAGTCGATTCGAAAAACAGGTCACGCTGGAAGTTTTAGGCCCACCCTGCTACGCATAAGCGCCTAATGAGTGAGAGTTATAAGACCGTAAAGCAGGTGCAGAATCAAGAAAAGAATGTAACGTTCTGGAGAATTTCTGCCATTTGACCACTCATCTTTGGAATATCCAACAAATTGCCCCCCAACTCCATCCCTGTTATGGAACGAGAGAGCAATTATTTGAACACCCCTTGCCGAACCAGGCTCTACACCACTTTGAACAATTTACCTTCATCTCACAAACTACTGAAGTATTTCACGATCTTCAAATAAAAAAACGCCGGGCATCCTGGCCGGCGTTTGGGAACCTCACGAGTGTTTATGAAAAAGATTAAGCCTTGGTTTCTTCAACAATTTTTTTCTTACGTCGACGGGCAACAATACCAAACCCACCAAACATGGACGCACCAAGCAGAGCCAGTGAAGTCGGTTCAGGCACAGCCGAGATGGAAGATCCACTTCCGGTGATCTGTGCCGCCAGCGTACCGCTACCATCATCAGCCAGAGACGTAGGAGTGAACACGAGGGTTATTTTATCAACTGCCGATGCCAATGCACCGTTACCGAATACTGTACCAGGAATTCCTACTGGGCCAGTTCCTGAAATAGACAGCAAGGTAGAAGCAGAACCCGCAGTCCCATCGTAGGTGACTGACAGATCAAAAGTTCCCAAAACAGTATCAAACAGATCAAGAACCAGAGGGCTACCGGGAAACGCACCACTGGAGTGGAGATCTATCGGCGATGTAAAACTGTACTCAATCGTCGCAGACCCGCCTAAGCTCAGAGCAGTTACACTAAAACCGTTGCCCCCAACGTCAACACCAGAAATGGAACCAAACAAGCTGCTACTCAACCCACTGGCAGAAATGCGGCGAGTCCCAGCAACCCCGTCATCCAAGGCAGTTGGCCCATTGCTCCCCGAAAAACCATTAACGTGCACGGCCGTGCCGCTGAAATCATCAATCACCAAACTCGCCGAAGCTGTACTGCACAGCATAAGCGCGATAGCAGTAGAATAAACGAAACACCTCATCTGAAGTCCCCTTTTTCAAGCTTTGTCTCTTGTACGAGACGGGCACCACTGCCCCCCTCGATACCCGCAGCCTCAAAACTATCAAGTCTCTACCAGAAATGCAATCGTCCAACAACAAAATTTAATCATTTTTCCTATTTTAACAAATTCACGGAGACGGGAGGAGGAAAAAGAGAGCGAAATCCAACGCGAATCACCGATCCGGTCATTGCTATCCGACAACTTGCCTTCTGAGCACTTGTCCATGGATTACGATAAAAATGAACATATCGTCTTAATGCGTTCATATACCGAGTGTGCTATGTTGGGAGTTTATTCGTGAAAGAATTTCTGCAAGAAAAACCAGTTTGTGCTGGTATTCACGGTGCGTTACCGTGAGAGTGGCCGAGCCCTCGGCGTCGACCGGTAGACGGCCGACACCTCAACAAGAAAAGTGCCTTGTTTTAACAGTGTTCATGATCGGTGATCACGTAGCCGTTCTCAGCCGCTCTTGATTGAGAACCTGCTGATAACTTTCCACAAGTTTCTTTCCGGCAACCTGCCAGGTGAATTCACGTTCCACGAGTGCGGGGCCGTTCGAAGAAAGTCTCTGATGTAACGCTTCGTCGGTAAGAACTTCTTCCAGTTTGCAAGCAATGTTCGCCGGATTGAGTTCGCACTTTACTCC
>JALTOP010000273.1 GCA_027000105.1 Planctomycetaceae bacterium
CCGATATGCTTATCGTTGATATTCCGGTTGCCCATCAGTAGAAATGGCGGTTGAAATCCGTTTCAGTTGGCGGAGCCTGGAGTTGCGGAGTAAAAAAACTATTGGAGTGGCCTTGGTCACTTCTTTCACGTTTCAAGAAGTTTATTTCTGAAGATAGTATTTTGGAGTCACGTCAAATGAAGCGGCGATCCTTCCTGAGGGGTTCTCTTTCGAAGTCTACCCTTATTGCTTCGTTATTCGTGTTTTTTGTGATGGAGGCATCCTTTCTGCGGGCTCAGCCTGCCTCGACAGTCAAGCCTGCATCAACATCCCAGCCGAAGCAGACAGCCAATCAATCTGACGAAGCTGAAACCGTACAGGTTATGATCAAGAAGGATGCGGTTCATTTAATCCCGCCCGAAAAGTTCCAGGCCCCGATCAGTCTGCAGCCAATTCAGTTGCTGGAGATTCGCGCCAGAGTAAGCGGGGTTGTCAAGAATGTTCGTGTCAAGTTGGGGGGAAGCGTTCGGGCTCAGGAGGAATTGATCCAGATAGAATCCGAGAGGGCCAGGATGAATCTGGACTACGCAAAAGCGACCTTGAAGGCGGCGACACTCAAAAAAGAATTGATAGCCAGGGAAGTTTCCGCAGGCAAGCAGGCTCAGGTTGCCCTGGATTTGGCAGAAGCGGAAATCGATGTCGCCAAGGCCAGACTGGATCTTGCCCAGTTGGATATCAAGAACACATCGGTCAGAGCTGTCTTTTCCGGCCAGATCAAGGGGATCAAGACAACACCGGGGGCGATTGTCAATAAAGGAGATCTACTTTTGGTTCTTGTCGATACCACAAAACTGTTGGCCCGGGTTCCGGTTAATCGGGAAGATGTAAAGGTGGGTGAGACGATCGAGGTCAAACTCGATAATCAGGTGGCCAAGGCGAAGGTGCAATCGATGCTCTCTCTTGAAGGGAAGTGGCAGGCCCTTCGCCAAATACTCGATACGGCGGCGATCGCTGTTGTTGAATTCGATAACCGGGACGGAAACTTGAAAGAAGGCCAAACAGCCTACTCGCCGATTGTCCCTCGTCAACCGGTGATCGAGGTGCCCAATCTTTCCCTGAGGAACTCGGAAAAAGGAAGCCGTATTATTCAAGTCGTCAGAGACAGTATGGTTCGTGATATCGAAGTGCAACTGCTTGGCCCAATCGGTGAAGATCGTTCCTATGTGACCGGCCCGATTCAGGCCGGGGACGAATTGATCACTGAAAGCTCCCAGTCGCTTGCAGATGGTGCCTTGATCCGGCCTGCAACGGTCATCGCCAATCCCAAGAGCAACAAGGCGACAACAACTCCCGGGCAATCTGCCCCGAACCGAAACGCTACCCCCTTTTAACAGATCAGGTTGATAAAGCAGGACAGATTGATGACCGGTTCAAGTTTGATGAAGCGGCCTGCTTGATGAAGCCAGAGATTTATTCAATCACCTGTTCTGAATTCTGACCCGGGGGAATAGTTGAGCCGGTTTTGTGCGGTTCAGCTTTCGTGGACAATCAGATCCTGGTCATGTTGAAATCGCTTGGGGACTTCTGCGCAAACACGTATCAACACGGCAGAGCCTTCCACAATTCCCTCAATTAGCAGATGGTGTCCGGTTTCGTTTTCGCTTGAAGCGGGTATGGCGATCCAATCGATATGCTGAATTTCTTCAAACAGCGGGAGAGCCTGATGGACATCAAACGAAAAGGGTGAAGGAAAAAAGAGTTGATCAACCGGTTCGTAGTTCGACGGTTCGTGCTTCGATATTTTTTTTCGTCGCATCGAGGGGAAGACCGCAATCTCCCAGCAGCCCGATTCGAAATGATAATGGCAGCCCAACGGCGTCGCAGGCCCCTGCGGAAACAGGCAGAGGGAGAATTGTTGGACGAATTCTTCAATCCAGAGGGGAGGGAGAGCCATGACTCGGAAACACCTGATTGACAGAAAATAAACAGAATGAAACGGAAAAACACCTCTCACCCGTTGATTAAGGGAGGCGAAATCGAAGCGGAACACAACGCCTTCACGCAACACTGCAGAGCATGAGCAGTTGGAGGGCGAGTCTCAAGCCAGAAACGAAAAATCAAATTCTGCCAGGAATCATTTCAAAGAACAGTTCGGATTGTGTCGGTTGTAGTAGACGAACAGACTGGTGAAGAAATACTCGTCGCGGCATTCCTATTTTTTTCCCAGTGAGCGCTGTTCGCGAAAGAATTCCTGCAGAATCGCCTGACATTGCTCGGCCAAAATGCCGCCGATCACTTCAGATTGATGATTCAGGCGATCATCCTGAGTAATCTGAAAAAGAGAGTGACAGGCTCCGGCCTTGGGGTCGGTCGTGCCATAAACAATGCAGGGCAAACGAGATTGGACAATTGCCCCCGCGCACATTGGGCACGGCTCCAGTGTGACGTACAAAATGCAATCCTGCAGTCTCCAGTCTCCCATCGCCTCCGCGGCTTGGGTGAGAGCAATCATTTCTGCATGGGCAGTCGGATCATGCAGCATTTCCCTCTGGTTATGAGCTGAAGCGATGACCGCACCATTACGAACGATCACCGCTCCCACTGGAACTTCCTGTTCTTCGTAGGCTGCTTTTGCCTCTGAAAGGGCCAGTTGCATATAATATTCGTGTGGTTGTCCGGGATCGTTGAAGCGGTCTATCATTGTTCTGTTTTCCATTTTCCAAGGGTAAAGCAGGCACTGTCCGGGCAAGATCGGTTTGGGGACAGATACCCGGACTGTACTATTTTCCGATCACATTTGAAATCGACCCCCGGTTTCCATTAGTCTGAAGGCACGTGGCTCGACGCCGCTTTTTTATTGAAGGTGCTGCATTTACAGAATAATCGTGAGATTGTCTGCTCGCCTGGCAATCCCGCCCTCCGTTTCTAACCGCATTCGTTTCTAACCTCAGGAGAATAACCAATGGCCCGATTAACTCGACGTAGTTTTGTGAAACACTCTTTGGCGGCTGGTGCAGGCGTGCTGGCTGCTCCGAAGCTCGGTTTTTCCAAGTCTCCCAACGAGACGCTTGGTGTTGCGGTGATTGGGGCCGGGGGACGTGGCAGTTCCCATGTCGCTGCCTATTTGGCGGACCCACGAACAGAAATTCTTTACATTGTCGATGCCGATGACAAACATGGTTATGCGAAGTGCGAAATCATTGAAAAGAAAACCGGGAAACGGCCGCAACAGGTCAAGGATATGCGGGAAGTTTTCGATGACAAATCAGTTGATCTGATCAGCACTGCCACACCGAATCACTGGCACGCATTGTGCGGCGTGTGGGCCATGCAGGCTGGCAAGGATGCCTATGTTGAAAAGCCGGTTTGCAAAACGATTCAAGAAGGCTCAGCGTTAGTGGCAGCGGCCCGCAAGTACGGTCGTATGTGCCAGGTCGGAACGCAATCCCGTAGCAGCAAGGCTGTCAATGAAGCGATCGCGTTCATGAACGCTGGCGGGATTGGCGAGGTGAAGTTTGCACGCGGTCTGTGCTACAAACGGCGACCTTCGATTGGCCCACTGGGAGATTATCCGATTCCGGGGAGCTGCGACTTCAATCTGTGGAGTGGGCCTGCTCCTTACACCAATCCGAAAGTGACTCGTCCCCGTTTCCATTACGACTGGCACTGGCAACGTCTTTACGGCAATGGCGATCTGGGAAATCAGGGGCCTCACCAAACCGATATCGCCCGTTGGGGACTGGGTGTTGATACGCATCCGAACTCCGTGATCAGTTACGGAGGCCGTCTTGGCTATCAGGCGGAACGGAAAGATCCGAACTACGTTGATGCAGGAGATACGCCGAATACGATTATTTCGTTGTACGACTACGGCGACAAATTCCTGACCTTCGAAACGCGTGGTTTGAGCGTCAATGATTCCGACGACGAGGAACTGAACCGGCTTTTCCAGAGCAAAAAAGGAAACAAGATCGGTGTCGTTTTCTATGGCAGCGACGGTTACCTTGTTCAGAAAAGTTATTCCCACTGCCTGGTGTACGACAAGGATATGAAGCTGGTCAAAGAGTTCAAGGGAGGTGGTAATCACTTCGGCAACTTCCTCGATTCTGTCGTCAGCCGAAAACGGGAAGATCTGAATGGCGAAGTGCGGGAAGGGCACCTTTCAGCCGCGTTGGCTCACTTGGGAAATATCTCCTACTACCTGGGAGAGAAAAACCATGTTTCTCCGGAGACATTGAAATCGGAATTGTCCAAAATCAAATCTCTGGACAACAACGTTGAAACCGTTGAAAGAACGATCAAACATCTAAAGAAAAACGGAGTCGATCTCAAAAAATATCCGATTTCGCTGGGACCATAT
>JALTOP010000274.1 GCA_027000105.1 Planctomycetaceae bacterium
GGCCAAAACACTGCTGGTCAGTACGGTGGCGCAGTTGTTGCATCTTTCATTTCGACGAATTCAGTTCACCCCGGACTTGATGCCTTCCGATATCACCGGAACGGATATCCTTCAGGACGATCCGGAAACGGGCAAAAAGATTTTTCAGTTCATGCCGGGGCCGCTGTTTACACATGTTCTGCTTGCGGATGAAATCAACCGGACACCGCCCAAAACGCAGGCAGCGCTGCTTGAGGCGATGCAGGAACGCCACGTCAGTGTCGGTACGAATACGTACCGTTTGCCTGCTCCGTTTTTTGTTCTGGCGACACAAAACCCGATTGAACAGGAGGGGACATATCCGCTTCCGGAAGCTCAACTCGATCGCTTCATGTTTAATACGGTTGTGAAGTATCCCTCTGCGGAAGAAGAACTGGAAATTCTGATGAAGACCAGTGCGGGCGAACAGTTGCATCTTTCCGCAATTTTGAACGACAAGCAGATTCTTGCGATGCAGGATGTCGTCCGAAAGGTTCCAGTGGCGGAACACGTTTTCAAGTATGCCCGCGACCTGGCCAGGGCGACCCGTCCCAAAGAACCGGGGGCTTCCAAATTTATCAGGCAGTATGTCAGTTGGGGGGCTGGCCCGAGAGCAGGTCAAAATTTGATTGCCGGGGCAAAAGCGAGGGCACTGCTGCATGGCCGCTTTCATGCAACCTCTGCCGATATCAAGGCGGTTGCGCATCCGGTGCTCAGGCATCGAATTGTCACCACGTTTCAGGCAGACAGCGAAGGACTTTCGACGGACGATGTTATTTCCCGTTTGTTGAAGGAAGTCAAAATGCCTCTGGATAACCTGGCCGAGCATGCCGCCGTTTAACTTCGTGATAAATTGCCCCGACCGCCAGGGTGGAGGATACCGCTGGAGTGAGTCCGCGGCAGGGAGCATCGTCAGATAGGCTCTTTGTTTTCGGTTCGTAGAGTTTGTTCGGTTCACCTCTGGCAGGCTCTCGGCGGAAGCGGAATGACGCGCCCTGTTTGGATTTCTTTAGCTGAAAATGGGTATTTATCGAATTTCGCGAAATAAATTTCATCCAACCCATAAATTCCAGCCAATTTGCCGGTGTCGTTTTTTGAGATCAAGAACGCAACTGTTATTGCCGATACTTGATTTGTGCGGATAGAAAACAGCGATTGTGCTGGTAAATACTTTTTGGCTCCAGGGAAGGATGTCAATGCGAACGCGACTCAAACTCTATACCGGAGAAGGCGAATCGACCGTTGTTGAGGAGCCGAGGGTGACGATGCGGCTGGGCGAGATGGCTCAGATTATTGGTGACGCCGCCCGCTTCAAAAGAACATGGCTGGACGACTTCGAAGATGAAGAAGTCCAGATTTCTGCTGATCTATACGAATTGCTGTCTGCATATTGGCAGCTGCGTCCCGGTGCCTAAGCCAGCCAGGCAGAGGGCCTATCTGCGAAGAAAATATGCGCACCGTCACAGAAGCAGGCAGGCGGCCTTTGTTTCTCAATCGCAGGTTACAATCGAGCCCTACGCGGCCATCGGTGGGCGGGTGCTCGCTGCCCTTTGCATATTGGCTGGCGGTTTTCTGCTATACCTGGCTGCAAAAGATTACATCTACTACGCCCCGGTTCGTCATTGCGCGATCGCTTTTCTGGAGGGGATATCCCGACGCGAGGCTGGCTCTCACGGTTTGTCTGATTCCAGCCAGATTGAGATTAGAATTCACGAAATTAAGCTTGACCAGAATCGGGCGATTGTTCGCGCGGCACTCGCTATTCCCGGTAACTGGATTGATACAGAGCTTTATGCTTCGAAAAATAAACGGGGAAGTTGGGAAATTGTGGGGGTCACCCAAATTGATGCCCACGTCGAAAGCCGGCAAAACCTTGAACTGGCCAAAGAGATCAAAACCGCATTCCGTTCGATTCCCGGGGTACAAATCAAACGGTACTGATGAAATGCCGGAACCTGATAAATGGCGCCCAGAATGCCAGTACCGGTTTGTGGATAGACACTCTCTCTCGCTCTGAATGTTGGCCGGTTCTTGTGTCGACTCATATCACGCTGCTGACGGTATTAACGTGGCTGCCAGAACGGTTGCTGTAAACAGCCTTCCCACCAGTAGCAGGCGGCGCACAAGGAAAACACCCCTCTTGACCTCATTGCCCGTTTTGAAATACATTGCAGCGGTTGCGACTGTCGATCAGTTGCCATGTTTTGTCCTGTTCAAGTGTGGGAAGGGAATCCCATGGGGAAATGTGCAAGAGAGTCCGTTTTGGCGATTGAAGGGGGCGAGCCCGTTTCTGCGGAACCTCTTTCTCCCTGGCCAGTTTTTGATGAAGAACAGATCACGGCGGTTGTGGATGTTCTGAAATCTGGTCGTGTCAATTATTGGACCGGAGAACAGGGACGACTGTTCGAGGAAGAATACGCCGCGTCGCTGGGAGTTGCTCACGCTATTGCCGTCTCCAACGGAACCGTCGCTTTGGAGCTTGCCCTTCACGCGATTGGATTGAATCCCGGAGAGGAAGTCATCGTTCCGGCTCACACATTCGTGGCGACAGCAAGTGCAGTGATGGTGCGAGGGGGAATCCCGGTTTTCGCTGATATCGATCCCACCACACAGAACATGACAGCGGAAACAATTGCCCGGCAAATCTCCCCCAATACGAAGGCTATTATTGTTGTCCATATGGGGGGGCGACCGTGCGAGATGGAAGAAATCGTCGCGCTGGCACAACTTCACGGACTCAAGTTGATTGAAGATTGCGCCCAGGCACACGGAGCAAGCTGTCATGGCAAACCGGTAGGAACCTGGGGAGATATTTCCGCTTTTTCATTCTGTCAGGACAAAATAATAACCACCGGTGGCGAGGGTGGATTGATTGTGACAAACAACGACACTCTTTGGCAAAGAGCGTGGCGTTATAAGGATCACGGGAAAAATTGGGACAAGATTTATCACGGGCCGAAAACGGGGCTGTTTCAATTGCTTCACGATACATTAGGAACCAATGCCCGCATGAGTGAAATGCAAGCGGCGATCGGCCGAAAAGCACTGGCGGCATTGCCGGAATGGATTGCCAAGCGAAAGCGGAATGCTCAGGTGCTTCATGATGCCCTCAAGGGGCATGTTGCGATTGAATTATTCGATGTTCCGGGACATCTCAAACACAGTTATTACAAGTTCTACTGTCGCGTTCGCTTGAATCAGTTGCAACCGGGGTGGACGCGGGACGCGATCATCAAGGCGATCCAGGCAGAAGGCATACCTTGTGGCAGCGGGAGTTGTGCAGAAATCTATCTCGAAAAAAGCATCCAGCAGGCGGGGTTCGCCCCGTCGTGCAGATTGCCTGGGGCTCAAGCGTTTGGTCAACGTAGCCTGATGTTCCAGGTTCATCCGACACTCAGTCTGGAAGAGATGCGTTTGACGGCTGATGCTATCCTGAAAGTTCTCGATGTTGCCTGCTCACAGGCACATGCGGAGATGCGGCAAATATCCCGGGCGGCATAGACGTAACGACGCAGCGCAGATTGCAGGAAGCTCTTTCACTCGATATTTGCAGGCAGATTTTCTACCTGATCCCGATCGCCAGTTCTCTGAATTGCGCATCGAGACCTCTCCTCAATCGCGCAACTATACGCTGTTGTTATGCGGGGCGATTCGAGTGATCATCCGATTTGGCTGATGAAGCCGGCATTTGGCGGGGAAGATGGATTGGGAAAAAGACGGGGAATATTACCTGTTGAGTGGTACATCTGCTTGAAATCAATTACCATTGGATGGGGTTTCCGGCGTTCTGCCAAGGGGCCCCGTCGTTTGTTCGTTCAGATGATGTTGAGGCAGTTTCGATCATCTGCTTCACGAGGTTTTCTGGAACTTTTCGGATGAATCGTCTCTGTCTCCACTCAGGCAGACATGTTCCGGTGTGTGGAATCGCGGGACAGATTGGCCGTTGGCTCAAGCTTAATCCGATCAGGCAATCGTACTTTTGAGGAAGCTCTCACTATGTTCATGAACTCGCTCATTCTGGCGCAGCAGTCATCCTTGAGTTATCTGGTTTGGTTTGGCGTTGTTGTTCTTATTTTTGGTTCATTGATTTTCTTTGCCATTTTTGCCCGTTACCTCGGCTTATGGATCCAAAGCAAAACGACCGGTGCAGGGATCGGGCTGATTGCCCTGTTTATGATGTCGATACGGAAAGTGAACCCAACCATTATTGTTCGTTGTAAAATCATGGCTGTCCAAGCGGGCTTGACGCACATTTTCCCCATCAGCACGCGTGATCTGGAAGCCCATTATTTGGCCGGCGGGAATGTTCCG
>JALTOP010000275.1 GCA_027000105.1 Planctomycetaceae bacterium
TTTTCTCAAACCGACCCTCTTTGGCAAAACAATCTTCTGTTTCACGAATACTTCCACGGTGAATCTGGCGAAGGACTCGGAGCCTGTCATCAAACAGGATGGACCGCCTTGATTGCAAACTGTATCGAAATGCTGCATGCAAAGAACACAAAAGAGGAATAGGCCGCCCTGTGCTATGTCTTGCCGGAGCGGGTGAAGCGGGTAATTGCGTTCTTCAGGGCCGCTGTTGCAAATACAAGCGGATACATGCGTTCGTAGTACCACAGTTTGGCGAAATAGAAGCCGATCGGGGCGGGCTGGGCCAGTTGACCGGCATCAATGCGATCACACAGCCATGAAACAGCGCGTTCAAGCTGTTCCGGTTCCGTTTCCATTCGCGTCAATGTTTCCAGAGCCAGTGATGTTTCCTCGATCGAACAGGGAGTCCCCGCCGCTCCGCCCCAGCCCCCCTCTTTGCTTTGAATGGAACAGAGGAAGCGATGAGCCGCGATTGCTTCCGGGCAATTCTGTTGATCCGTTTCCACATAGGCCAACAACACCCGCGCAGTCCCGTACAAGGGGTTTTCGTCTTCGTGGGCAAATTGATTTCCAAACCACAAAGGCAACCAGGCTCCATCTTCCCGCTGCTGTTTCTTCAGAAATTCAAATCCGCGCTTCATCGCCTTTTCACATGAAAGTGGATGAGGCAAATGGGGAGCGACTTCGTTTGAATACGCCTGCAGCGCCCGCAGGACATGAGCGGTAATATCGGGTGAACTCCGATCAAATGGCAGCTTCCCCCAGCCTTTACAGAATGTGGGCCAACCACCATCCCGATTCTGCAAACTCGATAACCAACGCACGCCGTTGTGGACAGCCTCGTCAATCTCCCGATGACGATCTTCGGAAACACGCTGTTTCAAATTCAGAAGGGCAAGAATGGCACCGGGGGTATCATCCGCATCGGGTACTCCGCCAGACAAATCAGTCCAGGCCCAACCACCGGGATCCGCATTCGTGAAGGGATGTATTTTTTTGTACTGTTGATTTAGCAGCCAGTTCAGCAGCGGATTCAACTGCTCCTCAGGCACTTCGTCCCGCAATGCGTTGATGCTCAGCGTTGTCACCCATGTAGCCAAATTGGTATCGATGGGCCAACATCCCTGCTCACGGACAGATTTCACCAGAAACCGCAAGGCATTTTCCACCACAGGATGATCCGCTTCCCCCGCCGCACAAAGGCTCATTGTGACAAAGCTGGTCAGGGGAGTCGCTTCCAGATAGCCACCCGATGCCGGCTGGATCCGTTCGAGAACCTTCAGACTGCTTCCCGTTGTCAGATGGCGTACCCAACGCCACGGTAAAAACCGGGTTGGCTGCTTGCGATGTTTGAGAAGCCCGATCGCAATCAGGGCGGGCAGGGCATAACTGACAACGGGCAACTGGGCCCACTTATACCACTGGGCAGGCAGAGACGAGAGTTCAAACGGAAGTTGGGAGACCTGTGACCACTGAACCGTTCCGGCCAAGGCGCACTGCATGAGGATTGGAACGGAGAAAGTCCGATCTTTTCCGTACCTTTTTTTCACCGCTGCCACACCGCCAACTTTTTCGATATAGTGGTCTGTTTTTGAGATCCAATCCGTCGTGAATGTCGAAGCGGGTCCATACTGATCAGCCGTGGCCATGATGCTGGCCCGAACCAGCATGGTGGTGGAAATATTGCTGAAACTCCTGTTGGTGTCGCCCCATCCTCCATCTTCGTTACGCGCCCGGCTGAGCCAATCGAGGCCGTTCGCGATCAACTGCCGCACCGGATACCGCTCGGCAAGTTCTTCGTTGTGCACACAGACCTGGTGCATGGCCATCACCGCGGTCGCTGTCGAAAGAGCAGACGCAGAAAGCTCACCCTCCCAATGATGCTGCCTGTTTTTCAACATTTGGAGTTGCTCTTTGCAAACAGCGTAGGAATGTTCAAGACGGGAAATAACAGACATGCGGAAATTTCAAACCCAATTCTAATGGCTGTGCAAAGAGCGAACCCGACAATTACCAAACAGCGGATATGGTAATTTTTCTTCGTATGGTAATCTTTTTCCGATTGAAACGCTGCGCATCGATGCAACAACTTCTCAGAGATACCCGGAAGCGACCGATATCAGTATCCCGTCTGCCGGAAGGAATATCCGTTCTCCCGCTGGAAATGAATTTTGCGGCCAATGATTACGATTGATTTCGATCATTGGTACGCGGTGTGATTCCTTTTTCTGGCCAACCAGAGATCCTGCAGCGGTGCAGTCTTCGCCAGTATCTCAACAGCAGTCGGCCCGGCGACAGTTCCCCCATAATGCTTATGTCCCGATGTCGGCTGATCGACTGCGACGAGCACAAGCAGTTTCGGATCGTCAGCCGGAAGGCCGCACACGAATGAACAGACTGTTTTGGTCGGAGAATAACGCCCTGCCTCCGGTTCATACAGTTGCGACGTTCCCGTTTTGCCAAACAGATCGAGTTCTTCGCGGTTCACTTTTCTGCCAGTTCCTTCGGTCATGACCCGTCGCATCGGATTCCGGACGATCCAACGACTGATATCCGAATCCATCAGTCGCATCTGCAGCCCCGGGAAAAGCGAACGTGAATCCTTGCGGCCGATTTTCAACACGAATCGCGGCTGTTGATAGATCCCTCCGTTGGCAAGCACGCTGTGAGCAACAATCATCTGTAACGCCGTGACAGAAAATTCCTGCCCCATCGGGATCGAGCCGGTTGAGTATGCATTCCATTTTGATAACGGCCGGACAGTTCCCGCCAATTCGCCCGGCAATCCACTTCCGGTACTCATTCCGAAGCCAAAACGCTGTAACGACTCGTACAGGCCGGCGTTGGTCATTCTCTCTCCAATTTGAGCCATTCCGATGTTGCTCGATTTAATCAGTATTTCCGCCAGGCTCAACTGGCCATAAGGATGCGAATCGTGCAACACCCGTTTTCCCATGCGGTATTTTCCCCAATGAGCGTGAAAACTTGATTCAGTTGTGATTACCTTTTGCTGCAAAGCCGAGGCGACAATGAGTGGTTTGACAGTTGAACCCGGTTCGTACGACCACGCAATGGCGCGATTCATCCAGGCATCGTCACGAAATGTATCCGCATCTTCCGGATTGAAATTGGGACGCGAGGAAAGAGCGAGGATTTCGTCGGAGCGGGGATCACACAAAATGGCGCAGCAACCGCGTGGCTGCCACTTTTCCATCAATCGATCGAGTTCCTTTTCGAGCACTTTCTGCATGCGCAAATCGATTGTCAGTTGGATTGTTCTGCCCTGTTCAACGGGCTGTTGCGGGTCTTCATAAAGATGAATAATCCGGTTTCGGGAATCGCGGACGATTCTTCTGCGTCCCGCCTTGCCGGAAATTATTTTCTGATAGGCTTGCTCGATACCACCATGTCCGTTGCCATCGATGTCACGTAATCCGAGCAGGTGCACGGCGAGCGCTCCGTTCGGATAGCTCCGTTTGTACTCTCCGCGAAAGCCGTACGTCTCCTTATTCAGTTGCAATTCGTGAATCGCTCTGACGACGGAAGGCTCAAGCCGTCGGGCAATCCAGAGAAAACCCTTGGTGCGGTGCTGTTCGATCTTCAGTTGGAGATTCTGCGGATCAAGGGAAAGCACCGGGGCCAACCGTCGGGCAAATTTTTTGTAATCCTTGATGCGACGGGGAACAACGTACAGACTTTGCATGTCGACACTGGTAGCGAGCAGATGACCGTTACGGTCGAGAATATCTCCCGGACGGGGGCGGATGATTTCAACAGCTGTTTGTTGACGAGCAAGATGATCTTTCATCATCTGTGCTTCGCCAAAATAGATGCCAACCAGACGCAATGCGACGATTCCCCATCCGAGAAAAAGGGCCGTCGATACAATCAGAAGCCGTCTGGAAGGCGAAAATTCCGGTTCAGAATGGGAGACCGGCCTGTTCCAGAATTTTTTCAGCCATTTTTTGCAAAAATCGGGAAGGATCGAAAATTTGCGGCGGTTATCCTGAGGCGAGCAGATAGAACTTTCAATAATGATTTTCATGTCATCTGTTCTGGCAGGTTTTTCGCTGTAATTCGAGTCGTAGTCGGGATTGTTCCTCCAGCAGGATCTGCCTTTGATAGATTTGACGGGCGCGAAGCGTCTGATATTCACGATATTCGCGCTCGTATTCGATGGCGATCAGAGTGATTCCCGTCAGTAATGATGCAATCAGTAAAAATCGCCCAACCATCCCGTCCCCTCATGAAGATCTCTGCCGCTTCATGAGTCTTATCGTCTGGTGGTCGCCTCAGGGGCGAGGGCAA
>JALTOP010000276.1 GCA_027000105.1 Planctomycetaceae bacterium
GAGTCGCAGGAAACGCGGGATAAATACGGCAGGCATTCTCTGGGAGAAAAAACCCTTTTGGCGAGACGGTTGGTAGAAGCCGGTGTAACCTTTATCACACTCAGCGATGCGTGGGGCCATTGGGATCATCATGGAGACGAGGTGAGGTGGGGAGGAATTGTAAAGGGGCTGAAGCCGATGCTACCCCGGTTCGATCATGGAATTGCCACTCTGCTTGATGATTTGGACGAACGCGGCTTACTGGATTCAACACTCGTTCTTGTTTTGGGAGAGTTCGGACGTGGTCCGGTTCTAACGAAGACAAACGGACGTGGGCATTGGACGCCAGTGATGTCGATGCTGGTGGCTGGTGCAGGCGTTCCCGGTGGTCAGGTGATTGGCGCAACCGACAGGCGGGGCGGCTCGATCGAGAAACGCCGACTAGGCCCTGGTGATCTTGGTGCGACGGTCTTCAAAAAACTCGGGATTGATCCCTACAGCACCTGGATGAGTCCCAGTGGACGACCAACCCCCCTGGTTGATGGCCCGGCCGGGCCAATCCCGGAACTGGGCTGAGCATCCGCAGCGGTGCATCATCAGTGCTCCGGAATGCAGCGCGCCGGCAGACGTTGGTTGGTGCAGAAGACGGCGAGGCGGGAAATGCGTGTTCTGTGGGGTGTGGCGTCTCGAAACAACGGGACAGACTCTGCTCTCCTTCTTGTGCATGACATTTTGCGAATGACGTTACTGTTCGTTGGGGGACTCTGTTCGGTCTCGGATTATCATAATTCGTGTATCGTTGTCATGTTGCTTCATGCTGGATGGATCACGTGAATTGACCGGTTACGGCACGAAATTGAATGCGGCATGGCCCGGTGGCGATCCTGTTCATCTGTAGGGAGCCGCCTGTTTGATGCATCAATTTGAAAAGGCTCCCTTTCCCTGCTGATCGAACTGGCTACAATAGTTCTGCGAGTAGCCGCGAGTTAATCTGTTGAGCGGCCTGGTTGGTTTGCCGGTTTTATTTTTTGAGGTTGAGGGTTAATTGATGATGAGCTGTTTTCGTTTGCCTGCTGTTTTGCCTTTATCTGTGCTGATGCTGGCGCTTTTTATTCTCGCTGGATGCATTCGCGACAAACCGTCCGAGTCGGAGGCGAGTTCTCCTACAGCGCCTCAGCTGGAAAAAGAGGGGCAAGAGGCGGATCCGGGGGAGATCTTTCGTGTCAAATTTGAAACAAGCAAAGGCGACTTCATCGTAGAAGCCTACAGCGGTTGGGCACCTCTTGGAGCGGCGAGGTTCAAGGAACTGGTGGAATCCGGTTTCTATGATGGCTGCCGGTTTTTCCGTATTGTTCCCGGTTTTATCGTTCAGTGGGGAATCAATGGAGATCCCGAAGTTCAAAAGAAATGGTACGATAACAAAATTCGGGACGACGACGTTTTGACGGAAAATTTCCGCGGCACTCTCTCGTTTGCCAAAAGTGGTCCCAACACCCGTACAACGCAGCTGTTTATCAATTATGGCAATAATTCAGCCAGTCTGGATCCGCAGGGTTTTGCTCCGTTCGCAAAAGTAATCGAGGGGATGGATGTGGTTGATGCGATCAATGCAGAGTACGGCGAAAGGCCCGATCAGGGGCGGATACAGACCCAGGGGAATGCTTACCTGAATAAGGAATTTCCCAACCTCGATTACATCATCAAGGCGACGATTCTGGAACCTGGTGCCGAAAAGAAAAACGCGACCGAAAAAAAGGAGGCCTCGGAACCCGAATCACCCGAATCTTCCAAGTCTCCCGAGTCTCCCAAGTCTGGCCAGTCCAACCAGAGCAAGTCTGAGTCGTCCCGGGAGGTAAATTCAAACGGCGAGAAGGACGCCGCTTCGGAAGAGAAAGCGGAAAAGAAGCCAGAAAAGAAAGAGGAGTCTCCCAAGCCGGAAACGATTGAGGAGATCAAATAGCACGCTCATATCAAGGTGAGAAGGGGCTTCATGGTTGATAAAACCCAATTGTCGCGTCGGCGTGTTCAATATACGGATCTTGACGATTTGTTGGCTGATGCAGAGCGGCTGGTTGATCTGCAGGCTCCCACGACGGGGAACTGGTCTGTCGGGCAGATATTGGAACACCTGGCTCTGGTAATGGATAAATCGATTGATGGTTTCGAAACGCCGCCTCTCCCCTGGGTGGTTCGACTTGTTTTTCGGATATTTCTCAAGAAAAAAATTCTCAATCGACCGATGCAACCAGGATTGAAATTGCCCAAGCGAGCCGAGAAGGAGATCGTCGTCGATTCGATCGATGAACGGAAAGCACTCGCTCATCTGAAACAGTCGGTTCAGCGTTTGAAAACAGAGACGGATCGAAAACCGAGCCCGATTCTCGGGCGGCTCTCCGTTGATGAGTGGAACAGGCTTCATGTACGCCACGCCGAAATGCACATGAGCTTTATCGCCGAACCGTAATCCGCCTCTCTCATCTGATGAACGGTTTTGATGAACGGTTTTGATGAACGGGCAGGGGCTTTCTTTTCGGTCTGTTTTCCTGTTTTCAATGCTGCGTTCTTCGGTGCGTTTTCCGACAGGTTTATCAGGAAAAGACGCTTCGAGTTGCTGCGGTATCAATCAGGCCGTGAAACAGTTTTTGTGCCGCTCGGCCAGTCTGTCCGATCGCTAACGCTGTAGGTGTCACGATCGCGCCCGTTGTAAGCGACAATCATTTCTGCCAGCAATCCAATAGACATGGCCTGAGCGCCGAGGATGGTCGCAGCGGTGGAGTAGGTCAGCAGCGGTCTGGAACCGATCGGGCTGGCGGGAATCAGGTGGAAAATATTCATCAGACACCACAAAACGCTGAGGTAGGTAAATCCGATCGCCCCCAGAGCGAAAAAGAACAGGCCGATTCCGCCGAGGATATGATGGGGGCGTTGTCCGTAGCCGGTCAGAAAGGTGACGGTCAGCAAATCGAGAAAACCTCTGGCAAAACGTTTCACTCCATATTTGGAATGTCCGAATTTTCGTGAGCGGTGATGAACGGGAACTTCCGCAATTTTGAAGCCGCGCGCATAGGCCAGTACGGCGATAAAACGGTGCAGTTCGCCGTAAATCCGGATTTCGCTGGCCACGTCGCGATGAAAAAGTTTAATGCCGCAATTATGGTCGTGCAATTTCAGACCGGAGAGTCGTCCAATCATCCAGTTGAAGATCTTGCTTGGGTAAACCTTGTGCCAGGGGTCGTGTCGATGCTCTTTCCATCCGTTGACGACATCGTATCCCTGACGGTACTTCTCCAGGAATTTGGGTATCTCAGCGGGATCATCCTGCAGGTCGGCGTCCATCATCATGATGATTTCACCTTCAGCCGCCTTCATGCCGGCTGTCAGCGCCGCCGCCTTGCCGAAATTTCTGCGAAAACGGATTCCCGTCACTTCTCGATGTTCCTGCGAAAGCTGTCGGATGATCTCCCATGATTGATCGCAGGAACCGTCGTCAACAAAAATCAATTCGTAATCGATATCATTTTCCGAACAGACCGAAGCAATTTGCCGTTGTAGCTCCACGAGTGTTTTTTCTTCTTCAAACACGGGAACAATAATTGATAACATTTCGAGCTCCTGGTGCAGCAGAAAGCAAATGGTATTTCTCGTAGTCAGTTGCAGCGAAGGTGGAAATTGTCAAATGGTACCGGTTGGAGTGAGTGTCAGACAGCAGGGCATGTCTCCATTTGCCCTTTCCCGACAGGCATCATGAATACCATCCAGAGACAATGCCCGTTTCAATCGAAGCCGGGGCGTGTCGGCATGAGCCGGGGTAACTTCAGCAGTTCGCTCCGGGCAACCGATTGTAGCAACTCTGTGCGGTCAGTTGTTGTTTTTTCGGTACGCGGGAAAGAAATTCTCGTTTTGGTCGAACTGGCCGGCCCGTTCGGAAATAGTCTGATAAAGGGAGGGGTGAAGGACAATCCGCGAAGTGGCGAATCTCGCCCGGTGTGAAGAGAACCCGGCTTTGAATTTGAAGAGAGGACTCTCGCTACTTCCTCCCAATCCGCCTCCCAGATGGAATCTTGAGTTTCCTCTTTCTTTCGCCCAGTGACGCACATGGTCGAGCAGCAGTTTTGTCGGCGATAATTTCATGTGATCTGCGCTGGCACCACTGAGGTGGTACTGGACGATTCCTTCACATTCGAAAAACAGGGCTGCGGCTGCGACTTCTCCTTTATTGCTGATGACACACCCCAGGTGCAATTGATCTCCGAGGGCTTCTTTCAGATCGGTACAGTACGCCTCGGAAAAAAGGTATCGTTCGTCAGCATTGAGGCGTTCCATCGTCTCGTTGTAAATCCGGACAAAATCCGGGTACTGTTCCCAATGGTTCATGAGAACGGAATATCCCTCCCGTACCAGTCGCCGGATGTCCCGTCGGAGAGAAGAGCGGGTCTGCTTTTGCCATTCTTCTTCAGATTCTTCGAGGTCGACAAAAACCGTTTCTCCGTGATGGACAAACTGTTCACATGCCGCCGGTTGGTAATTTTCCGGTGTGAAGAAAGGGTGCCAACGTAAAAAAAGAGAAACCATCTTTTCGCAACAGGAATGTTCTTTGCATGCTTCCAGAAAGGCGGGAATGGCTTCCGGAGAATCGGTCACAACACCACTGTAACCGTAGGGTGAAATGGCATCCCACAAATCTTCGCTCGGTTGGAGGTCTTCGCCCTGTTGTAGGTGCTCGGGCAGTTCCCTTTTCAGCACAGGGATCAGAAATTCGTGGGTTCCGTCGTTCCCATAAATTGCGGTTGCGGTTCCTTCTTCATGTTTTTCGGAAAATGTCACATACTCGGGAGTGGCATAGATGTCATGTTCGAGACGGCTCAGTAAATTCCGCCATCGGGAATCTCCGGGAGTGATGAGTTCAATTTGCATTCTGGGAAACAATACTCTGATGTGGTGGAAGGCTGTTATTGGTGGATCAACGATTTTTCCTGTTCTTCTGCAGAGCGGTATCGGGACAGTGAATCTTCGAGTTGCTCGCGTGTCTGTTGATCGAAATATCGGGAACGACTGGGGGTCAGTGGATCAATTTTGTCGAGAATTTTCAGGTTCTGTCCCTGCCGATTCAGTAATTGGCAGACACGTTCCAGTACCTGCGTGGGGTCGTTGCACAGTTCTTCATAAGAGAGGTCGAGACAACGTTCCGGAGGGCTGTTCCGCATGGCTTGGGTATGTGCCCGTTCCAGTTCCAGAACCTGCCCGATCACCTGATCGTAGATGCTTTTCTGTTTGAGGGTCTCGTACTGCTTCGGCTTCAGGGAGATCCACTGTTCTGTCGAGCCGAGCATTTTTTTTCTGGCTTTAAGAATCGATTCTGCATTGTCGATCGGATTCCGGCGAATGCGCAGAAAAAATGCCTGGTGATCCAACCGTAACATCGGTTCGATAAACCAGCCCAGTATCAGCGATTTGAAAAGGATCGGTTTTTGTGCAGCCGCCGTCATGTTGTTCAATACTTTACTGAACTGTTGCCAGTCGATTTTCAGTTGATGGTCGGGCGATGGTTCGCACAGATCCCGCATCTGCAAATGCCTGGCCCAGAAGTAACCGAATTCATGCGGTTCGGAAATCCCCTTGGTACGTCCGAAATCAGAAGTCAGTGAAGAAGAGCAGCGCCCGGGGAGCAACTTCTTTGAAAGCCGGATACCGCAGACCGGTGCCTGCCAGAAAGCCGCGATCAAATTGTTGATGTAACTGACATTGATATGCGTCGCGATCAGTTGTGTCAGTAGGGTTGTACCAGAGCGTGGAGCACCAATGACATGAATGGAGGGGTAAAGGCATTCGAGATCTTCATATTGCTCCATTTCGAACGGGAAAAGATGCTCATTGAGGTTGGCGAGAAAATTCTCCTCAAGTTCGTCTTTTCGGTAGGCGGGACTAAGCTCGGGATCGATCCTTTTCATTTTTCGCTTGTCCAATTGGGAGTAACAGGTTCGAGCGTCTCACGGATACTCTTTGGGTGGGGCTTGCTATCAGGTCGCCTCATGCCGCCTGACGATCGGAATTGGATTGCACTTGTTCGATCGGTGCAGGGGCGAGATCATCGACGTCTCCACTGTTTCGATCCAGAACGACGCCTTCTCCTGTCAGGGCGACTCGGACAGTTTTGAGCAGAATCACCAGATCCTTGCCCAAGTGAAAATTGTCAATGTACTGGTTGTCGAGTTCGATTCGTCGGGACCACTTCAGTAAATTCCGACCGGAAACGGTCGCCAGGCCGGTGATTCCCGGTTTCATTCGAAATCGTTTTCTCTGTTCGACTGTCAAACGAGGCAGCATTTCGGGCAGAACCGGTCGCGGGCCGACAAATGACATCTCTCCCCGAACGACATTGAACAACTGCGGGATTTCGTCCAGACTGGTTTTTCGCATCCATGCACCAATTGGGGTGATGCGGCTGCCGTTTTTCAGTTTTTCTTTTTGATTGAGTAGCCGATCGGCATTGACGATCATGGTGCGGAATTTGCAGATGGTAAATGGTTTTTCATCTTTGCCGAGCCTGGTTTGCAGGAAAAAAACGGGGCCACGGTCTTGCAGATAAACCAGTACCGCCAGGACTACCAAAACAGGAGAAAGTAGAACAAGCAGACAGGCTGCGACAAGGCGGTCAAAAATTCCTTTGATAACCAGATTGGCGCTTCGCACAAATTTCATCAGTTCAGTCTTGTTTTCAGGAAACAGGCATCAGGCAGATCCAGATAGATTGCCGATTTTCAAGCATCGGGAATCTATGGCGTGAAATGCACGGTCGTCAAGACCAAAACAGGACGTCCAAATTAACTAAAACACTCGAGTTACCCGGTCTGTCTCTGATTTTTGTAGCGGTTTCAACAAAAAAGGCCTGCCGTTTGATGGGCAGACCTGTTTCTGTTTTTGCTGTTTACCTTATCAGCGGTTTCAAATTATGAACCACTAGGCAGGTTGCCGAAGTCGGGACGCAAATTATTCGGTCTGGGAGCATAATCGTCGTCCCTATCGCGATCGTAACCGCGAGCATTTCGTGGTTTGACCCCCACATCGTGCATCAAATGATGAATGACCGATTCCATATCTTCCAGTAATTCATCTTTTTTGGAAAGATGCCCGTGGTGGTGATGGTGTCCACGGTTGGGACGCCAATGCGCCACTTCATTTTCGACGTGATGGAACAGGTTGTCGAGTCTGTCAACTTCCTTGGCAATTTCATCCCGATGACCGTGATGTTCCTCTTCGTGGATGTATTTGGCGATTTCGAGAATTTCGTACGCTTCCCGGTATGTTTCATCGAAGTCCGGGTTTCTGTCGTAGTTGTAATAAATTTCCAGACAGAAACTGTTTGCCAGCGATTCGAGTCGACTGGCAAGTTCGTCGACATGCGAGAACCCGCCGTATTCAACTCTGACGTCGCGCCCGCCAGCATTGTAGTAGTAACCGTTGTTGTGACAGTAGTATGTTCCGCCGCGATTATTGTTACCACGAACGACATACCGAGACCCGGCCCGTGGTTGATAGTGGCGTGAGCCGTGATGATGCTGTGCCTGAACCGCATTGCCTGCGAGCAACACGACTGCTGTAGACAAGGCACATCCCAGAATCGATCGATGCTTCATGACAAATTCCTGCCTGTTCTAAAAGGGTGAAAGTGAAAGGGTGACAATCCAGCACATCTGTAAAGGGTATCAGTATCAGGTTGAAATCCGGAAGACAATGAAAAAGCCACCGTTTTTTGTTGTCCCTGTTCAAAAACGGTGGCTGTGTAGAATTCCCGACTTCTCTAGAAATCGTAGTGCCCGCTGCGATGGAAGTCCGTGTGTCCAGGCACTACTTCGAGATGATTACCGTGCTGCTGCAGAGAAGGTCCGTGGTAATCGAAATTACTCGTATTATGGTAAACTGGAGTGTTGCGATAGAGGTTATGACTACCGTATCCTGTAGTGTGACCACCGTATCTTGTAGTAATGTAACCAGCTCTCCAGCTGTAGCGATTTTGGTTCTGATAGGTGCTATGGCCGCGATTGAAACCATATCCGTTCTGATTGCCATAACGAGAATTATGGTGGCTGGCGTATTTGTTCCCCGCCTCTACCTGTGTTGCCCCGACCATAACCATTCCCCAAACAGCCGCTGTGCAGATGACGAAATTTCTCATTTTGTTTCTCCGTTATTGTTAAGAGTGTTGTTTGTGTCGAATTGAGTTATTCACTCGCCACTTTGCCAAGCGGAAAAGATTACAACGACGGGACACAGAAACGGCAATAATTACAAAATTTCCTTTATCTTCGCTGTAAAGGCTGCTATTTCTGCAGTTGCGTGGGGGATTTTGTGTTCCATTCAATGTAAAAACGATAATTTTTCGAGAAATAGAGGGGAACAAACTCGAAAAGAGATCGCGAATTGCCTGTAATGCGAGAGTTTTTCCTGCTTTTGCGGATAACCAATTTCATGTTGAATGATAAAGAATTCCCAATTCTGGATGCTGCGAAATCGAAACTGCCCGCAGTCTTCTCGCTATCGCTTTCTGAATTGGAGCAATGGTGTCTGGAACATGGAATAAAGAGATATCGCGCGGGGCAAATCTATCGCTGGTTGTATCCGATGCGTGCCCGATCGTGGGACGAGATGACCGATTTGCCGTTGGAATTGCGGGAAAAGCTCGCCGCTTCTTTTTCGTTTTTCGTCAGCGAAGTGGAATCACACCAAATTGCCAGCGACCGGACCGAAAAACTGTTGCTGAAACTGCACGACCGTGAATTTGTGGAATGTGTGGTGATGCGGGAACCGAATCGCACGACCATTTGCATCAGTACGCAAGTCGGCTGTGCGATGGGGTGTGTTTTTTGTGCCAGCGGATTGGCAGGACTGACCCGGAATTTGACAACCGCTGAAATCCTCGAACAGATTACCCGGTTGGATCGCCTGCTCGATGAACAGGAAAAAATTACCAATATTGTCGTGATGGGAATTGGCGAACCGCTTGCCAATCTGGCGAATCTGCTTCCTGCACTGGAACGATTGCACGATGGAAAGACATTCAACTTTGGCAGCAGACGCATTACGATTTCCACGGTTGGCCTGCCGGAGAAGATCAGAGAGTTGGCCCGTATCGGAAAACGATACAGCCTGGCCGTTTCTCTGCATGCACCTAACGACAAGCTGCGAACAGAAATTGTGCCCGTCAACAGGAACATCGGCATCCGGGAAATTCTGGAGGCGACCGAGTATTATTTTGAGCAGACAGGCAGACGGGTGACTTATGAATATGTATTGTTGAGCGGCATCAACGATTCCCCGGCAGAAGCGAAGCAGTTGGCGAGTTTGTTGAGAAATCGTCATGCGCATGTGAACCTGATTCCGATGAATGCGATCTCTCTTTTGGATATCGGCGGTTCCTCACCTGAGACGGCTCGAACATTCTCGCATATTCTGAATGAAGCGGGAGTTGTCACCACGATTCGTAAAAGAAAGGGAGCCGATATCGATGCAGCCTGTGGGCAACTTCGCTTACCCAAAATTCATGAACAGGGAAAAAGATCGTGCAGAAGCAGCGGTTGATGCGTATCGTGTTGGGCAGTACACATGGGGTAAACGCCGAGTACGTTCGACATCAATTCGGAAGTTTGTCTGTTGTATGCATCGCGGCGGGTTTCTGTTGAGTGTATAATTGGCAGACGGGCTGATTAAAGCTGATTAAATTTGCCCAAATATCAGGCGGGATGCAATTCAACAGATGCTGCAGCACGATGCACCCTGCTGTTTGAAGCGATGGAAATAATGAAGATGACAGAAACTGGAACTGGAAACGTGGCGACATCTGTAACAAAAAATGTGCCTGATGAGCAGGGGCGATTCGGTTCGTACGGCAGGCGGTTTGTCCCGGAAACATTGATGTACGCTTTGGACGAACTGGATACGGAGTACGAAAAAGCCCGCAAGGATCCCGAATTTCAATGGGAGTTGGGCGAACTGCTACGCACTTACGTCGGCAGAGCCAGTCCCCTCTATTATGCGAAGCGACTCACCGAGTATTGCGGCGGGGCGAAAATTTATTTGAAGCGGGAAGACCTCAATCATACCGGGGCACACAAAATCAATAATACGATTGGGCAGGCACTGTTGACGAAACGGATGGGCAAACCTCGCGTGATTGCAGAAACCGGTGCCGGCCAGCACGGCGTAGCAACGGCGACTGCGTGTGCCAGATTCGGGCTTCCCTGTGTCGTTTACATGGGGGAAGAAGATATCCGCAGACAAGCCCTGAATGTATTCAAAATGAAGGCGATGGGAGCGGAAGTCCGGCCCGTCACTTCCGGTTCGCGGACATTGCGAGACGCCGTCAACGAAGCGTTTCGCGACTGGATGGGTTCGGTTGCGAATACGCATTACATTTTGGGATCGGTCGTCGGGCCACATCCGTTCCCGAAAATTGTGCGTGATTTTCAGTCTGTCATCGGAGAGGAAACGCGACAGCAATCACTGGAAGAAATCGGAAAGTTGCCAGACGAGGTGATTGCCTGTGTTGGCGGTGGTTCCAATGCGGCCGGGATGTTTTATCCGTTTATCGAAGATGAAACGGTTGCGCTCACCGGAGTTGAAGCAGGTGGACGCGGGCCGAAGCCGGGGGATCACGCCAGCCCGTTGACTTACGGACAGCCGGGCGTTTTGCACGGTTCGTTCAGTTATGTGATGCAGGATGACGACGGTCAGACGCTCAATGTGCATTCGATTTCAGCCGGGTTGGATTATCCGGGAGTTGGCCCCGAACATAGTTATTGGAAAGATACTGGCCGCGTCAAATATACGTCTGTTGAAGATGCGGACGCACTCGAAGCGTTTCAGTTGACCGCAAAGCTGGAAGGAATTCTGCCTGCGATCGAAAGCTCTCATGCGTTGGCACAGGTCATCAAGACGGCCAAAGATCGCAGCCCTGAAGATATTGTCGTCATCTGCCTTTCCGGTCGTGGCGATAAAGACGTGAACGAGGTCGCCTTGCTGCTCGGGCAGGAAATATGAATGATGCAGAGACCGCTACGCGAATCAGCACAGCGGTTGACTGATTGCGGAAGACCGGTTGCGGAAATGGTCGGTCCGGCGGGCCGTACGCTTTTTGTACTACGAACGGTTAACAATTACGAACGGTGTGAGAACTTTTGAAAATCTCATTTTGTTGACGGCGATCAGAATAGACCAGCCGTGCCGGGAAACATGACTTCTTGGATGAACGATACCGAAGATGACAACAAATACGATATCAAGAATTGGGCAGGTGTTCCAAACATTACAAGCGGGAAATAAATTGGCGTTCATGCCTTTTGTGACCGCGGGCGATCCCGATCTTCCGGGAACGGAGCGGCTGCTGGAAACGCTGGCCAATTCGGGAGCCGATCTGATTGAACTCGGTTTCCCGTACAGCGACCCGGTTGCAGATGGCCCGGTCATTCAGGCTTCCTACACGCGGGCATTGAACCAACAGGTAAGCGTTCACGATATTTTTTCGATGATGGAGAAACTCGATCACGAATCGCTTCCTCCGATTGTGGCGATGGTTTCCTATGCGATCATCTATCGATTCGGTATCGGGAAGTTTGTCGAGCAGGCCAGTCAGGCCGGCTTTTCGGGGTTCATCGTTCCCGATCTCCCGACGAACGAAGCGACCGAACTGCTCCCGGCGATGCAGAAAGAAGGACTTGATCTGATCCAACTGTTGGCCCCGACAACAACACACGAGCGGGCAACGAGTATCGTCGAAAATTCGACCGGGTTCATTTATTGCATCGCCGTGGCTGGCATTACCGGCGTGCGGGAAAAAGTGGCGGAAGAATTGATCGAACAGCTTCGCTGGCTCAAAACGCAAACAAAAACGCCTTTGGCGGTTGGCTTTGGAATTTCAAAGCCGGAACATGTCCAGCCGTTACGGGAAGTGGCCGATGGTATCATTGTCGGCTCCGCTTTGGTCAACTATTTACAGCAGGTAGCGGATAAGGAGTTAACATTCGACGCCGCATTAAAACAGATCGCAGATTTCACACAGCAGATGAGCAACGCCGCCCACTGAATAAAGGAAATATTGCCGTAGTGTCCGCCCACCTTTGAGGCACACTTGCTTTGATGCCTGATCCCTTTCCGGTTGCAAGCAGCATAGAACCGCAACGTCTTGGGGGATAGGTAATGCAAAAATGTTAAACGACGTTCAACCTCAATTCGGATGTTCGCCAATAGCAGATTACTGGACGAGTCGACTATCCGGCCTGCGGATAATTTCTTCGAAAATTTCCGTCAGACGCTGTTCGTAATCGGTCGGGTTGCCTGAACCGCGTGGGCTTTTCCCATTTTTGTCTGTCAAAGACATGCGGGCCAGTCGATCCATGAAATCGTAATCGGTTCCCAGTCCCATACCAACGGGGTACAGGTTGCCGTCGTCATCACCAGCGAATTGATCCGACTGCATCAAAACAGAATCGAGCCAATAGTATCCGCCGCCATAATATTCGTCGCTCGGGTGGTCGGCCATGTACTGATCGATTTCCGCATTGGTTGATTGATACGCATTGGGAACGCCATCCGTCAACAACACGACGACTTTACTGGTAAATTCTCTACCCTGTCCACCTTGGCTGACCGGCTTGATGTGATCACGCGCCAGGACGATTCCGGTTTCCATCGCGGTCGTTGTTCCGATATCGCTAGTCGCTTGCAAGGTCGTACAGGCCTGCATCGCCGCATCGAAATCACCAGTCAACGGGAGAACAAGTTTCGGTTTGTGGTATTTGTCGTATCCGTCATAGGTAACAATCGAAACCCGATCACCGGAACCGACTGCCAAACCTGAATTCATCTCCTTAACAACCTGGATAGCCGCAATCAAAGAGCGTCTGACCGCATGCATCGGCTGCGTACGGGGCGGAAAATTAAACGTGCCGCCCGCGGTTGCTTCGGAATGATACGGACAATATGGACTGAGAACCGAAATAGGCACCTTGCCCGGCAATGCTACATTCGCATTCTTCGAGTTGCTCTGTTCCGGCGAACGATCCCGTCCCCAATCGAGCATGAATTGGACATAGGTAATGTACCCGATTTTATTCCGCCAATTTCTTGACAGGCTTGATTTGGCTTTAGGGAACGTGTATCTGTTTGGATTGTTGAACTTGTAGATTCGATCTCCATCCTGTGAAGGAGGAAGATAGACTTTTTTCTCGGAACCGTTTCGCGGAACCCCAACACCCGCGGGTGCTGCAGCTTGCATGGTAAACAGGTGCGAGGGCTGCATCTGTGAAAAGTTGCTCCACCAGCGTATCCCATTTTCGATCGATGAACCAACAACGCTTCTCTGGCCGTTACCGTTCAAGAAGTGAAACGGCTTGTACTGTCCAACCGGCGGTTTTGGTGGCTTGGGGGGTTTGGGGCCGCCTCCGCCGCCTCCTCCACCACTGCTACCTCCTCCTCCGCCCCCTTTGGGCGGTTTCTTTTTCTTTTTGCCAACGTAGGTTCGATACATAATGTAGTCGATGTATTTGGACCAGTAATTATAGTTACTGGAGGAGTTTGGTGTTGGCTTGGCTTTTGGCATTTTGACGGCGATTTGCTTATCGATAATCCATTTATACGCCTTCATTTTCCTTGTTTTCTCGCTATCACTATTTTTGATGCGGTACTTCGACGGGATCGAGCTTGCCGTCAGCGGCCCGTTATCCTTGGTCATCTCCGCATAGGCATACTTGTCTGATCTGACTCCCAACGGGGCCCCCAGATATTCGTAAGTTCCCGGATAGCTTCCGTAACCAAGATCACTGAAAAGATCATTCGCCAGGTTGGTCCCTGCGGTTGGATATCCATCCGGTGCAAGCATCTTGTCGAGGGTGACTGTCGCCCAGCACGGTTCGGTGTCGTCATTCATTGACCCCGACAGATCGACACAAAAGACGATGTCACGAGGAGACATCATCGCGATGGCTTCCGTTCGGGAAGACATTTTCTGCTGTCCAATCACCGGGCCGAAAAATGTGGGGTAATCGTACTTTTTTGCAATGACACGAACCGCATTGGCCCCCTTGGTTGCGACAGTGAATGTTTTGGTTGATTCATCAAAAATACCGATTTCGATATCTGAATCCTGCAGGGTGACGCCACTTCCTCCGACAATGTTCGCAGCGGCCAGGTCTTTGGCCATTTGACGGGCCTGCGCCTGACCATTGCCCAATTCCAGAACAGCTCCCAAAGCCGCGGAATCAGCCGTTGATTGCAGCCCGGTTTTCATGACCGTCATGTAGCCCAGATCGATTGTAAACGAAACAAAGGCGAAAACGATAATGATAACAAACGCGGAAAGAACCAGAATTGCTCCTTTTCGCGTTTCATTCTGCTGCGAGACGGATTGTGAACTCAATGAGAATTTATTCATAGCCCCATATTTCAATCATGAAATCAATACGACATTTTCCTGAGACGAACCAACAGACTGAAGAGAAGACTATTCGTGCCTCATCGTTGCCTGGCCAACCAGATTTTTCCCTGTTAAATAACTTCCAGTCAGATAACTGACGCTATCGAAAGGTACAGAAACATTTACTGTTACCAGATCCCCTTCGAGAGCGTTTGCAAGATTATTCAAGGGATCCGGATTCGATGCGTGCGGAACAATCGTAATCGTAACAGTGACATCACTGGCTGCGACCTGACAGGTATCATTGAGATAGGTGGCGACCTGATCGCTAATCGCCTGATTGGTTGAACCACTCAGAATCGCTTCGCGAGCTCCCTCACGAGCCGCATTGGTGACAATCTGGGCGACCATCATTGCGCGACCGAACTCGACAATCCCCAATACGACCATAAAGAAAATGGGCAAAATAAGAGCCATTTCCACCACGGCCGCACCGCGGCGATCCGTTTTCGATAACTCCTTCCATTTGACCATTTCGTTCTGCCCTTCCGCCTTTTACTGATTTTTCCACCGAGAAAGATCAAACAACCTGGAAAGCGAGTTCTCAACGAATTCCAACTCACCTTGAAAAACTCTATGCCATAGAACTCTATGTCATGGATTGATGGAAACCGGAACAGTCCCGGAATTTAAGCGAAACACCCACACGATTTTTCCGGTTATGCGGAATGGGCCACAGATAGGGGTTATCATTCTGGAAAAGGAAGGATGCAAAAGTCGGAAAACAGCGTAGTCGTGTGTCAAGGTTGAGTAAAAAGGAGTGCCCGATCTCAAGAAAAGGTTGCGCCGTAAATGCAATGTCTTTGTACCGCTTCTAACCCGCATTTCTCACCATGCGGTTTCCGGGAGTTGAATTTTGGGGCTTCGGGAGTGGCTACTGGTCTGTTGGATCGGTTTTGCAATGGAAGACGGTCGGATTTTCCGGCTGGGGCCGATTTCGGGGGGCTTGGGGGGTGAACTCATGAC
>JALTOP010000277.1:0-3545 GCA_027000105.1 Planctomycetaceae bacterium
CGACCAAATTCTTGTTGACCTGTTCAAAAACGGGGCGCAACAACAAGGGCGTACACAGATGACCGAAGCATTGATTGCAACAGCACTCGGGAATGATTTCGAAACGCATTTGAAAACGCTTCTCTCACTGTTTGCAACGCCAAAAGTGCAAACCTGGCAGCTTTCTGCCCTGCGGACACTTCTCGATTCTCTGGAGCCGAAACGGATTTGGTTAACCAAATTGATGGCCAGAGACGACGCTGAATTACACGCAGCGATCAAAAAACTGGCTCCGATTTTTGAACAGGCGCGTCGCCTGGCCGTTGGTGAAGACTCTGTTTTTCCGGCAACCGTTTCCAATCGGGTTACCGCCTTGCGTCTGCTTGGGCGAGATATCAGCCAGCAGAACGAAGATATCGAGTTATTGACGCAGTTCCTTACTGCGACCGAACCTCCCGAACTTCAAATTGCGGCGGTCGAATCGCTCCAGAATCTCGAACAGTTGCAGAAAATTATCGAAGCCCTGCCGAATTTGGCCTCACAGCCACATCAAACAGCTCAGGCCGTTTTGCTCTCCAGCAAACAGGGCGTCAAGCTGATTCTCGATGCTTTGGCAAAGAAGGAATTGAACCCATCCGATCTATCTGCCGCCAGTCGGGCGATGCTTATTGCCCATAAAGACGCCGCGATTCGTAAACAGGCCCAACAGTTGCTTTCCAGCAGCCCCAACGAAAAGCGGGCAGATGTTCTTCAAAAATATGAAAAGGCACGCAGCCTCGCAGGCGATGCCAACCGGGGACGCGAAGTCTTCAAAAAGCGATGTGCGAACTGTCACAAGCATCAAAATATCGGTACCGAGTTCGGCCCGAAACTTTCCGCCCTGCAGGATAAATCACCCGATTTCCTTCTCCCCGCGATTCTCGATCCAAACCGCAGTGTCGATGCCCGTTATCGCTCCTGGACTGCAGTGACCAAACAGGGCAAACAGGTCGTCGGCATGATCGCGGAAGAAACCGCGACCAGCATCACGATTGCTCAGGCAGATGGCCGTAAAATCACCATCTTGCGAAACGACCTGGAGTTTCTTAAATCATCCACTCTTTCGTTCATGCCCGAAGGACTGGAAAAAGATCTCTCTCCGCAAGACCTGGCCGATGTGATGTCATTTATTCGCAAGAACTGAAAGCAGTGATGATTGGCGCGAACAGCGTGCTGCATCAGAACCTGACATTGAATAGCGGGTTACCTGTCAACACGATATCGCGGCTTGTATTTGGCTTCCCCGATTGTTACGTTCTGTTGCGTTCTTGACGCATGATGCGTTTGCAATCGTGATGCGTTTGCCCGCGCGATACTTGTGCATCCCCTGTGGAGCAATCCGCACGGATAACAAACTGCCGTATCCGGTTTTATTCAGGAATGGTTACTTGCTCGTTTCCGAAATATTTGCCTCGATTCAGGGGGAAGGACAATACACCGGCACACCCAGCATTTTTGTGCGACTGGCCGGTTGCAACCTGCGCTGTGTTTTCTGTGATACGCCCTATGCGTCCTGGTCGCCTGAAGGAAAGCAGATGTCTGTGGCTGAAATTGTTGAAGCCGTCAGGCAGTGGTGGTATCCGCATGTGGTGATCACGGGGGGAGAACCGATGATCTTCGCCGAATTGAATGAGTTGGCGATCGCGTTGAAGAAACAGGATCGATTCCTCACCATCGAAACGGCTGGAACCGTTTTTCGGGAGTTGCCCGTTGATCTGATGTCGATCAGTCCGAAACGGAGCAATTCAACTCCGCTCGACCATCCTTCCTGGCGAATCAGACACGAGCAACGCAGGCACGTTCCCGATGTCATTCGCTCACTGTTTGAATCCTACTGCTGCCAATTCAAATTTGTCATCGATCAACCTGATGACGTGGAGGACGTGCTGCAATATCTGGACGAGTTTCCTGAAATTGACAGAGGTAGTGTCTGGTTGATGCCCCAGGCAATTGAACCGAAATCGCTGGTTGAAAAAATGCGCTGGCTACAGCCACTCGCCATGCAGCACGGCTTTCACCTTTCTACCAGATTGCAGATTCAACAATTTGGCAATCGACGTGGGACATAAATCGAGGCGGAGCAGAAATCGAGGCGGAGCAGAAATCGAGGCGTGAGATCAGTGCTGATCAAAGAAATACTGACCTGCCCCCGTATTATCAGAATAATCGTCAAAACCTGCCCATTTTACTGAAGCCTCATAACCGGACAGGCCGATACTCGAAGACAGCATCGTGTTCTGGTGCGAAGCGTACTTGGTGTCAACTGGTTTTCGGTAAGGAGATGTGATTATGCGGGGCGGTCTGCTAACGGGAAAAGGCATTTTTGCGTACCGCACGCAATTACTCATTATGACAATGGCGTTGGGCGGTTTGGTCGCGACCGGTTCGGTCGAGGTCGCTTCAGCCGAAGATGTCATCCTGGATTTGGGAGAAGCGCAGCCGTTTGAACCAAATGGTGGGCCCTCCGTTTCTGGTGAATCCAAAACGCCGAAAAAAAACTCGTTGCCTCAGGTGCGGATGCAAATTCAGCAACCGTATCAGCGCAGTAGCAACAGCAAAAGCAGTGCTCCAAAAAACTATTACAGCGAGCTTTTTAGAACACCGGAACAGTCGAATCCGGCCAGTGGTGTCGTGATCAACGCGGGCTATCAAAGCACACCAGGTGCGCGAACCGGGAATTCAATCGTCCCAGTATCCGCCAGCAGCAAACCAAAGCAGTCACCCGCACAGAGTTCCGCCCTTCCCGAGTGGGCTCGTAATGCACGAAGCAGCCAACAGAAAACGCTTCCAGCTACCACAAAACTGCCTCAACCGCCTGTCTCAAAATATCCAGTGCTCCCAAAAGACGGTTTGAAAATTGATCGCACCGCAGCTGCACAGCCGACGTTGCAATTGCGACCACTCTCTTCCGCCTCCTCCAATGTTCCAACAGTAGTCATCGAAAACATTGCCAAAGGGACACAGACCCCCAGTGTTAAAATCGATTGGATCGCAAATTCGGAAATCAATGTTGGTCAGGAAAGTGAGTGCGAACTGGTCGTCTCCAACGTTGGCAAGAGCACCGTTTATGGTGTCACTGTCGAGGCGAATTTTCCTCCAACCGTTCGACTGATCGATGCTTCCCCGAAGCCGGAATCAGCCATAGAGAAACTTTCCTGGAAAATCGGGAAACTTGAACAGGGACAGACAAGGCGAATTGCGGTCAAACTGATTCCTTCCCGACGAGGCCCGCTTGCTGCAACCGCCCGGGTACATTTTACCGGAGCAACGCAAGCTGAATTCGTTGTCCGTGAACCAATGCTCGCGTTGAAAATGGAAGGCCCCTCCAAAGTGATGGTCGGTGAACCCGCATCCCAATCGGTGACGATATCCAACCCCGGCAACGGGATCGCCAAAAATGTCCGTCTGGAAGCACTTATCCCCGTCGGTCTGGAACATCCGCGCGGCGAGAGACTTGTGATGGATGTCGGTTCATTGAATCCCAATGAATCCCGTACGATCCGTCTGGCGCTTGTGGCAATCGGCGG
>JALTOP010000277.1:3555-4304 GCA_027000105.1 Planctomycetaceae bacterium
CGGCGGAGGTGTGCAAACGGTTCAAGTCAGTGCAACAGCTGATGGCAACCTGCTGCAAACCTCAGAGGCTTCAGTCAACGTGATCGCACCGAGCCTGCAAGCTGAAATCGACGGGCCTTCCCTCCGCTACAAGGGCCGAGTGGCTACCTACACCGTCAAAGTAAAAAATGACGGAACAATCGGAACCAGCAATGTTCGCCTGATGCATAAAATTCCTGACGGTTTCGAATTCATTTCGGCTGATAAGGGAGCCACATACGATGCTCCAACACGAATTCTGAGTTGGTTCGTCGGCAGGCTCAATGCGAACAAATCGGCCGAGATGAAAGTCAAACTGAAAGCGGTCAAAATTGGCGAATTCGTCCACTACATTCGGGCGACTTCCGAACATGGCTCCACAACCGATTCCCAACTGCTCACACGGGTGGAAGGTTCTGCCTCATTGGTTATCGATATTGCGGATTTGGACGACCCTGTCGAAGTCGGCACCGAAACCGCTTATGAAATCCGTCTAACCAACGACGGATCAGCTGAAGCGAAAAATGTGGGGCTTTCCTGCGAACTTCCTGCCGGTGTGAAGTATGTTTCTGCCAGTGGGCCAAGCAGGCATGTCGTTGACGGAAATCTGATCCTCTTCCAGCCACTCGCCCTGGTGAAGGCCGGAGAAACATTCACCTTCCGCGTACATGTCATCGGCAGCGTCTAAGGAACCCTCCGATCCCGTGCCCGCATGACCTCCGATGCTTCTT
>JALTOP010000278.1 GCA_027000105.1 Planctomycetaceae bacterium
TAAAAAAACCCGGTAAGCCAGGCTTGCCGGGATTTATTGACGGAGTTCGATGATAACGTCTCAGGCGACTTCCCAACCTTCTCGATACTGCTTGCTGATGTACTGATCAGCCTCACTGGTATTGGTCGCTTTCAGGTTGGCTGCATCCCATTCAATTTTCTTGCCAACACGGTAGGCCACATTTCCAAGCAGAACCGCTTCCGTCAGGGCTCCGGAATAATCGAAGTTGCACGTAGTGGGTGAACCGTCTTTGCAGGCCTTGATCCACTCGGCATGATGTCCAATGGAATTCGGAATAGTCGGCTCGGGAGGCATGTAGCTGGCGAATTTATCTTTCGGGAACAGTTTGTAGCTGCCGTAGTTGGCGAACATTTTTCCTTCACTGCCGATAAACATCACCCCACTGCCCGGCACACGCTCTCCGGCAACCTTTTTCGGTGTCTTGTTGCCATCGTACCAGGTCAGTTTGCAGGCAGGCAGGTTCCCCCGTTGAGGAAACTCATAATGCACAATCAGCCCGAGAGGACATGTTTCCGGATGAACCTTCGGCCCCTCGGCCACACAACTGGTTGGATGACGGAGTTTCAATGCCCAGAAAGGGAGATCCATATAATGACAACCCATATCGCCAAGCGTTCCCTGACCGAAATCCCACCAGCGTCGCCATTGAGCCGGGTGATATCGTCCGGGAACGAATGGGCGTTTCGGTGCAGGGCCAAGCCACAGATCCCAACTCAATGTCGCAGGCGGTTCCTGACCACCTTTGGGACGCTCTCCCCCGCCCCAACCCTTGCCAACCCAGACATGCACATCGGTTACATCCCCAATCGCACCGGATTGAATGATCTCAACAACACGACGGTAGTTGTTCCCGGCGTGAATCTGTGTTCCCATTTGAGTCGCGACACCATGTTTTTTCGCAGCCTCGGCAATCAGACGGGCTTCCCGTACCGTATGCGTGAGCGGCTTTTCGCAGTAAACATGCAAACCCTGACGAATGGCACGGATTGTCGCGGGGGCATGATGATGATCCGGGGTTCCAACAACAACCGCATCAATCTTCCCTTTTTCACGTTCCAGCATTTCGCGATAATCGGCATAGGGGCGGGCGTTCGGTATCTCCTTCAGTTTTCGATCAAGGTAAGTCTTATCGACATCCACCAACGCAACGATATTTTCACCGAGGACTCCCGCAATGTCCGCCGCAGCCCGATTCGCCGCACCAATACAGGCGATGTTCAGTTTCTGATTGGCTGACCTCGATTCCGCCATCGCGCCACCGGTCCAAAGCCCGGCTGAAATGGCGGCTGTTCCCGCTGTTGCTGTTTTTAGAAAATCACGTCGATCAAAACCTGTCTGTTTTTTCATTCTACTTAATCCTGTCGAAAGGAGATTTCCCGGTAGGACGTCTCACGAAACAACATGCTCCGAAATCGCATCCATTTGTATTTAACTGTCAACACTCAATTAGACAAACAATACGGGGCAGAGTCAAATTCCAAACAAAATACGCTGGCCCAAAACTGTTAATTCAGGGTACTTGTGGCAACTTTAACGCCCGGTAACACCCAGCCTTACTGAAGATGCCGTTGACGACCTTTGCGATCCAGCCACTTGTAGGCAGACAGGGCGTTCAGCGAGAAGAACTTTCGGGTTTGATCCGGGCCAAGTTCTTTCACGTAATCCAACACAATCTGCTGCAAGGTGGCGTAACTGGCTGCCCGGTCGGAAACTGGCCAATTACTGCCATAGATCAGGCGATCATCACCAAACGCTTTCCAGAGGACATCGAGATAGGGACGATAGAAATCGACATCGCAGGGAGGCTTCTTCCCTCCATTCGCACGATGTGCCCCCTCGACCAGGGCAGAAACCTTGCAATAGACTTTTTCATGGCTGGCCGCCTTTTTCATCGCATCAGCCCATTCCTGCCGCGGCCCTTTTTCATCCAGCAGGATATTGCCGATGTGGTTGATCACGATACGCAACTCGGGCAATTCTGTCGAAAGTCTCGCCGCACTCTCCAACATCGCAGGCGGGCCATTGATATCCAATTCCAGATCATGTTCCGCCAACAATCGAAACGGCCTGAGATCCTTCTCCGCCAATAACTGATCAACCGCCTTGTGGGAAACACGAATTCCCCGAAAGAGACGATGGGCCGCGAAGCGTTTCAAGTCACGCTCATAGGTTTCACTTTGCGGCTGCAGGTTACCGACGATCCCGACAATAAACGGATCCTCTTTGGCCAGATCGAGAAGCCACTGATTATCTTCAACCCAACGACTCGCTTCGACAATAACCGTCCCTGTCAACGGCAACGGTTTCGGAAGCGCCCGTAAATCTTTCGGTAAAACCGTTCGGTAGAGCGGCGTGTTCTTTCTGGGCCAGGGAACTCCCTGTGGACGGGAAGGATCGTAAAAGTGCGTATGACAATCGATGACATCCAGCCCTTTCAGCTCGATCTCCTTTCCGGATGCCCGATGCACGCCAATCATGGCCACCGGCCCTGCAAGGGCACATGCGGCTGTCTGTTCGAGGAAAGCTCTGCGTGTCGCCATTGTTTCGCCTTTCAAAAAGAATTGCAGCCGTCGTCGGTTACCCTGTCATGATGACCCATCCCACTCACTCCGTCCAGCAGAAAGTCTCCCGCGCGAAATGTTCGGCACAAAGTGTGCCAACACAATAAGCCCGGCAGAAACCGCCATCGGGTCTGTCGAGTGATTATAATCCATCGAAAGGGGCGAGCCCGCCGCGTATCCTATTTTTTGTTTTTGGCCAGATCTCGATAGGCAATCGCCGAGCGGGCTGCGATTTCTCCGAGTAATTGCTGAATGTTGAAATTGTTTTTTTCGAACGACTGGCGTAACTCGGAAAGTGTCTCCTGCCCGAATGCCTGTGCCGGCTGCTTCGTGAGATACTGGAAGAGTTGTTCCGCAAAGGCTGTTTGCGTTTCAGCGTTTTGCACCAGAAACTGCGTCAGTGCCCGTGCCCCGGCAAATTCCGTCTCATTTCCGTCGCGATCGATATAACGACCGGATGTATTAACCGGTTTTCCGTTATCCTGCTGACGGAAGCGGCCGACAGCGTCAAAGTTTTCCAGCGTGAAGCCGAGTTGGTTGATCAAACCGTGACAGGAACCACAGACCGCCCCCTTTGTCTGCAACGCGACACGCTCACGGGTTGTCAGATCCGGATTCAAATCGACTTCCAGCGGTGCTACTGCAATCGGCGGCGGCTTCAAGAATCGCCCCATCAAACTTCTCGCCAGAAAAACTCCCCGATGAATGGGCGAGCTGCCATCTTCATACGCCATCCCCGCCATCAAAAATGGATGGGAAATCAGCCCGGCTCGATGTTTTGAATCAAACTCAACCCGCTGAAACGGAGCATCTGGCGGAAGATCGACACCGTAAAACTTCGCAAGCCGTCCATTCAGATAAATCGTGTTGGTTGAAAGCAGTTCCCGAAAATCCGATTTTTCGCTCCAGACAACATCATCTATCAACAGATCGAGAGACGTGCGTAAATCGGAAGCAATGCGCTCATCGAAATCCGGGTAAATCTGTTTCGACTTCGTCAGATCGTTGAAATGATCGTACTGCAACCATTGATGAAAAAAGGCACGCACCTTCGAACGTGTTCGGTCGTTTTTTACCATCCGTTTTGCCTGTGCCCTGATTTGAAATTCGGTTTTCAGTTTTCCCTGAGCGGCCAGTTTCAACAAAGGCTTGTTCGGAATCGAATCCCACAGGCAAAGAGCCATCCATTCCGCAACAACGTACTGCTGCTGCGTTGGATCCGACGGATCCGAGATTCCCGGAAAGAGAAACCGGGGCGACTTCAACACCAGAAGAATCACCCGCTTCGTGGCAATCCATGGATCATCGACCCGATCAAACTGGCGATCAATCATCGTCGCTTTCAATTGCTTCGATAAAGGCCTGCGAAACGCCCGTGTTGCGAATGTTTCGCAGAATTTTCGCAGCTTCTCCTCGTTCTTCTTCGCCTCCTTTTCCACCTTGGGCATCGACTGTTTCAGGCCGTTGATCATCTTCTCGGCGACTTCAATCGCCGCGTAAGTTGTCGCGTCATTCCACTCCTTGGAAACGGAAACACCGCGCTCGTAACCGACACTTTTATCGTCCGGAGGAAATGGAGTGTTGACAACCAGAACAACCGGATGGGTTTCCGGAACCAGATTTCGCGAAGGGATCAACTGTTCGCTTTGATGAGGCGGTTTCCACCTCAGTTGAGCCGTCACCTTTTTCTCGTTTTTCGATTTGTATATTTCAACCGAAACCGGGTAGGCGCGGCCTCCTATCAGAAAAATGCTTTGGCGGTATTCATCCTGATCTCCGGACTTCACACGTGCGTTGATCAGGGGATCCTTGACGCTGTTCAAGCGGACGATTCCCGCGTTATCCGTCTTCAGAATAATTTCATAAACCCCTGTTTCCGGAGCGAACTAACTCCCTTTCCAGGTGGTCGTGAACTTTTCGAATTCGATCTTTTCATCCGGCTTGCCTTCTTTATCGAAGCTGATATCGACAACAGGGACCAATTTTTCAACAACCAGATTGTTTTTGTTCAGACCTCGATTTTTATAATGCCTGAGCGTCAAACCACGCTTGGTACCAATTCTGCGTTCCCCCTGAAAACTCAACGCCAGATCGGCGACACAATTTCGATACTGGCGGTTCGTCAAACGGGAAAAGGCGACCCGAGGCGGCTTGTTCCTGGCTTGCGCGGTGATCGAATAGAATTGATAATGGATATGTTTTGCAACCTCGGTCGCTTCCGGGCCGACACATTCTTCCGGCTTTTTTTCCGGCATCGTTTCTTCGATATACTCAGCCAGTTCCTTGATCGAAAGATCACCAACAAGAGGCTCCGGATAGACCGGCTCCACACCCTCACCCCGCCTGCCATGACACTTGGCACACTTTTGCAGATAGATTTTCTCGCCCTGCCTGGATTGCGCACAGACTTTTCCCGAGAGCCTGTTTCCAGTGAACGTGAAAAAAACAAGACAGCCAATAATCAACCAGTCCCGGAGGAAGGTTTTGCGGAAGTTTTTATTGCAGAATTTCATGGCTCAGAGCGTATCACTCAATCGGGTGGGAACCGATTCGATATGAAATCGGTTGGGGAGGAAAGAAGAAATCCATTTCAAACAGGATGTTATTGTACTGATTGCGGCCCCCGATTTTCAACCTGAATTTCTCCCGATGCCTTGAAGCAGGGGTTATTATCTATCTATCAGGCTTTTCAGCACGGACAGATTGACGCTGTCCATTTCGACATCGCCACGTTTCTCTTTTTTTGTTTCCAGATACATCGGCAGTTGATCGAAGCGGGGATCATTCACGAGGTGCCGGAACGGTTCGAGACCGAGTTCTCCTTCGCCGATATGTTCATGCCGATCGACCCGACTGCCCAGCGGCTTCTTGCTGTCGTTGAGATGAAACGAACAGATCTTTTCAAGCCCGATCAACTCGTCAAATTCTTCAAAGGTCGCGTTGTAATCCTCTTTGGAAACGAGCGGATAGCCCGCTGCGAAGATGTGACAGGTATCGACACAAACACCAAGTCTGTCCGCCTCTTTGACATCTTCGAGAATTTGAGCCAAATGTTCAAAGCGATGCCCCAAATTCGTACCCTGCCCGGCTGTTGTTTCAAGCCACAGCTTGCAATGAATGCCGCTGATCCGTCGATGAATTTCATCAATCCCCCTGACGATCCGCTTCAAGCCACCCTGTTCGGTGTCATCGACAAAGCTGCCCGGATGCATCACCACTCCTTCCAGCCCCAGCGCTTCGGCTCGCTCCAGTTCGATTGTCAAAGCATCAACCGATTTGTTCCAGAGTTCCTGTTTGGGACTGGCCAGATTAATCAGGTAACTGTCATGAGAACAGGGCAGAACAAGCCCCCCTTCTGCAACGGCTTCGCGAAACCGTCTGCAGTCCTCATCCGTCAATTCTTTTCCTTCCCAGCGGTTGTTGTTTTTTGTGAATATCTGAACGGTATCAAAACCCAGTTCGGCCGCTTTGACCGCGGCTTTATAATATCCCCCTGCAATCGATAGATGTGATCCAAACAATGGCATGTTCTTTTTCCGTAAGTCGTGAGCCGTGTTATCTCTTTCTGCATGACAGCGATTTCTGCCTGACAGCATATAAGGTATGGGGCACAGAATATGGCACAGACAATATATGGCAACAGATCGATCGAAACGCCCGTCATGGCAAACCATACGAATCTGCAGATGACGGATAACAGAGATTACAAATAGTAGGATGATTTCTGTTCAAGCAGATTCAGCAGGTACTTGCCGTAATCGCCCTGAGAGATCGGTTCTGCGAGCTTGGCGAGTTGATCATCGTTGATGTAGCCAAGTCGCCAGGCGATTTCTTCCGGGCAGGAAATTTTCAACCCCTGACGTTCTTCAATCACACTGACATAATCTGTCGCTTCCCGTAACGAGCGATGTGTACCGGTATCGAGCCAGGCCGTTCCTCGCCCGAAGATCTCGACATTCAAATTACCCTGCTGCAGATAAATCCGGTTCAAATCGGTGATTTCCAGTTCCCCACGAGACGACGGTTTGAGGTTTCTGGCGTACTCAACCACTTTGTCGTCATAGAAATAGAGTCCGGTCACGGCCAGTTTCGATTTCGGATTCTTCGGTTTTTCCTCAATTTCAATCGGTTGACCCTGTTCGTCCAGAACAACCACGCCGTAACGCTGCGGATCTTTCACATGATAGGCGAAGACCGATGCGCCCGATCTGTTTTCCGATGCCGCCTCAAGTGAATCGACCAGCTTGTGCCCGTAGAAAATGTTGTCCCCCAGAATGAGACAACACGGCTCGTTCCGAATGAAATCCTCGCCGATCAAAAATGCCTGCGCCAGTCCCTCCGGCTTGGGCTGTTCCCGATATTCGAGACTCAAACCCCACTGTTCTCCACGACCCAGCAGTTTTTGAAACAGAGGCAAATCATGAGGCGTGCTGATGATCAGAATCTCCCGGATGCCTGCCAGCATCAAAGTCGAAAGAGGATAGTAGATCATCGGTTTATCGTAGATCGGCAGTAACTGTTTGCTGATGTGGAGTGTCGCCGGATGAAGCCGTGTCCCCGAACCTCCCGCCAGAATGATGCCTCGTCTTTTCATAATTCTCTTTCATCGCTGTCTCGATCAGGCTCTATCCCGGTTAGGCACAGCCCCAGGTGACACTGTCCCAGATAGACGCTGCCCCGATGCGACTCGGTCGGCACATTATACCTGATAAAAATCGCGGTACCATTCGATGAAATTGGCGATTCCCGTTTCGATCGGTGTTGCCGGTCGGAAGCCGACATCGCGAATCAGATCGTCAACATCGGCGAAGGTCGCAGGAACATCGCCCGGTTGAATCGGCATCATGTTTTTCTTTGCCGTTTTCCCGAGACACTTTTCGATCGTCTCGATCATGTACATCAACTCGACCGGTTCGTTGTTGCCAATGTTGTACAACTTATACGGGGCTGCGCTGGAACCGGGATCCGCATCATCTTCCGACCAGTCCGGATTCGGCTGGGGAATGTTATCGGAAACACGAATGACACCTTCGACAATGTCATCGATATAGGTGAAGTCCCGTTTCATTTTGCCATAATTGAAAACGTCAATCGGACGGTCTTCCAAAATCGCCTTGGTAAACAGAAACAGGGCCATATCCGGACGCCCCCACGGCCCGTAAACCGTGAAAAAGCGCAACCCGGTTGTCGGAAGTCCGTAAAGATGGCTGTAAGTGTGCGCCATCAACTCATTCGCTTTTTTTGAAGCAGCGTACAGACTGACGGGATGATCGACACTGTGATGGATCGAAAACGGCATCTTTTTATTCGTCCCATAAACCGAACTGGAAGACGCGTACACCAGATGCTTCGTTTCGTGATGCCTGCATGCTTCCAGAATGTTCATGAAGCCGACGATGTTGCTGTCGATATAGGCGTGCGGGTTCGTCAACGAGTATCGCACTCCAGCCTGAGCGGCCAGATTCACCACGACATCGGGATTCACCTCATCGAACAGCGCGTAAAGATCCTCGCGATCTTCCAAATTCATTTTGACATGACGAAAACCTTCGCGGGGCGCAAGACGATCCAGCCTGGCCTGTTTGAGTGTCGGATCGTAATAATCGTTGAGATTATCGAGACCGATCACCTCGTCGCCGCGATCAAGCAGCTTGCCGGACAGATGCGACCCGATGAACCCGGCTGCCCCGGTAACAAGATATCTACTCACAATTCGCCCTTTCGCAACCGTTCCCGGTAATAGTCAATCGCATGTTTCAAACCGGTTTCCAGATCGGTGGTCGGTTGCCAATTCAAAACCTTTTTCGCCTTTTCGATATTGGGACAACGCTGCTTCGGATCATCTTGCGGCAAAGGTTCGTATGTCATTTCGCTTGACGAACCCGAAACTTTTATCACCGCTTCAGCGAGTTCCTTCATCGTGTTCTCGGTCGGGTTTCCTATGTTCACCGGGCCAATCTCACTCTCCTGATTCATCATTCGCATCAGCGCATCGATCAGGTCGGAAACATAACAGAAAGAACGTGTCTGCGTACCGTCGCCGTATAACGTCAGCGGCTCTCCTCGCAATGCCTGCATGATAAAGTTGGAAACAACCCTCCCATCGTCCGGGTGCATCCGTGGGCCATACGTGTTGAAAATCCGCACAATACGTATTTCCAGATGATGGGCCAGGTGATAGTTCATGCAGAGCGATTCGGCAACGCGCTTTCCCTCGTCGTAACAACTGCGAGGCCCGAGCGGATTGACATTCCCCCAATAATCTTCAGTCTGAGGGTGAACTTCCGGATCGCCATACACTTCCGAGGTAGACGTGTGCAGTATCCTTGCCCCGCAACGCTTGGCAATCCCCAGTACATTGACCATCCCCACCGTTGAGGTTTTGATCGTCTTGATCGGATTATACTGATATGCCTTGGGAGAAGCCGGACAGGCCAGGTTGTATATCTGATCGGCTTCAATAAAAAGCGGGCGGACAATATCGTGCCGAATCATTTCGAAGCGGGGATGTCCGATTAAATGAGCAATATTCTTCTTCGAACCCGAGAAAAAGTTGTCGACACAGATCACTTCGTGCCCCTGTTCGATCAACCGATCACAAAGATGACTGCCCAGAAAACCTGCACCACCGGTAACGAGAATCGATTGGGGTGTCATATTGAATTGTCTATCCTGTTAGCTGACGGGGCACTTCAGAGATGCCACCCTGTTAATAAAATTTACGAGAAAGACCAACAACTTTGCTGAAAACCGAATCAGCCACCAACGCCCCGGATTGTCCGATCACAAACCGCCCGTGGAGCCCGCCTTGCTTACTTGCCAAATACTTCTGCTGCAAACCAGTTGACGGTCAGTTCCAGACCTTCTTCCAGATCAACCTGAGGCGACCACCCCCACACATCTCGCAAACGGGATGCATCGATCAAATTCGACCGCAGGTCTCCCGCGCGGGCTGGGCCATGTTCCGAAGGTGGAACGACGGTATCCCCTCTCTTTTTCAATTCCCTTTTACATAGTTCCTTTAATCGACTGGCCAATTCATTCACGTCTGTTGGCCTGCCCGTTCCCACGTTGTATGCGGAGTGAAGCTGCGGAGATTCTTCCGTCAACGCCAGCAGATTCGCTCGGGCAACATCTTCGACGTAAACATAATCGCGAATGTAGTTGCCATCCCCATTGATTGTCGTCGATTCACCACGCAACATCCGCTCAGAGAAGATGGCAACCACTCCCGCTTCTCCATGCGGATTCTGTCTCGGACCGTAAACATTCGCATAACGCAAAGCAACTGTTTTCAGCCCATGTTCCTGCGAAAAGAACCGCAAATACCGTTCTCCCGCCCATTTCGAAATTCCGTAAGGAGAAATCGGGTTGGCCGGATAATCTTCCGCAACCGGTTCGGTGACGTTACCGTACAGAACCCCGCCGGAAGATGCAAAGACAAATTTCTGTACCTGATATTTCTGGGCCAATTCCAACGTGTTGAGTAGCCCCATGATATTGACTTGCGCATCGAAACTCGGCTGCTTCACCGATAAACCGACAGACATCTGTGCTGCCTGATGACAGACCATGTCCGGCTTTTCCTGCTCGAACACTTCCTGAAGAGATGATCGATCGCAGATATCAACCACATGTAGCCGAACCTCAGACGGCAAATTCTCTTTCCGTCCACTGCTGAGATCATCAACGACAACGGGGGAATGTCCCTTCGAAATTAACGCATCGACAATATGGCTGCCAATGAAACCGGCTCCACCGGTAATCAGGATTTTCATGATCAATTATTTTCCAGATAGCGAAGCCTCTGCTCCAATTCAAATGAACTCAGCACATTAAAAAGCGCCACCCCCTGTAAATCCCTGTCAACCCGCCGGCTGACCGCATGGCTATGGCACCCAAGCACTGAAACGGCGTGTCGATTGTATCTGGTCAAAGTTACAATGCAACCAGTTAACAGCATTGCGACGGCTGGCCAAAATGAAAAAGCCACGCACAAAATGTGCATGGCTTCTGTTGCCCGATTGCTATCCCGCTCTTACCGTTGCCTATTCGAGTGCCTATTCGAGGTCTGTCGGATTGGGAACGAGTTGTTCTTCCGTTGGGGCTGGAGTCATTTTGGGAGAATCGATCGGTTTTTTCGCCACCTTCGTTGGAGCATGACCTTTGCGCGATCGGCTATCTGCAATCCGACGATCCAGTATCACACGGGCGGCTTCACGAATTTCCGTATCACTCATCCGCTTCAAGTCGCTCAACTGGATCAACGGCTTCAACACCTGTAGTGTCTGCTTGATCGTGGAATCCAGGAACGTGATTTCCATCAAGTCACGTCGCATACCGGAAAGCATACTGGCCTGTTTTTCCATTTGAGCCTGGAAACCTTCCATCAGTTCCACCGTCTGGATCGCGGAAGTGATCTGGTCGCTACCCGTGCTGAGTTCTTTCTGGAACTTCATCATTTCCCGCAGATTATTGGCCGCCTGCATCGCGACCGTCTGATCATGACTGGCCAGGCTGTTTTCCAAAGCGGCCATTTTCTGGAGCGTCTGTTCTGCAGCAGGTATCATTTCAGCTTGTTCTTTCAAGCTTTCCTGCAGAGCCGCCATTTCATTGACAATGCTTTTCGAATGGGTCAACGGTTCCTCACGTTGGATCAGGGAAGCGGAAAGTTCATCGACTGAATCGATCACCTGACCGGCTGAGGCAATATTTTCTGACTGGTTGACCATGCGGGCGGTCAGCTTTTCCATCTGATCCATTGTTTTTTCAGCAACAACAATGTCTTTCCGGGCAGTTTCTGCAGCTTTTCCGAGTTCGATCATGTTTTTCTGCAGCATCGCCAACGATTCGAGTGCCTGGCGGGATTGACCGACCCCACTCTGATTTTTGATCAGAGCGGCCTGCATCGCTTCCATTCCTTTCAAGGTTTGCATGGCCAACTCGTAATCTTCAGAAAGCGAGAGAACTTCGTTTTTCATCTGTCTGATCGAAACCAGAGACTGCTCCGCTTCCGCCAACTGACGCTGCTGCTGACGCAAACCGGTAAGCAGATCATTCGTCTTCCAGAGCGAATCCCGGGTTCCGACCAGTTGATGCATCTCTGTCTGCATCAACGAAAGATTCGATTCCACCATCTGCATCCGCATCGACATCGGACGCGTGACCGTGAAATACATGCCCATAAAACCGATCGCCAAACCCGCTGTCAGCATCGCCAGCATTGCAGAACGATTCCCTGTCCCAGGTTTCGGAGTCGGGGAAATATGAGCTGAGTGTGTGAATTTCATACCTGTTGTTGCCACTTTTCTACCCTCCAGCCGTAAGGAGTTGTGCTATTGGTCGACACCCCGCAGAAAACTCGCGACTCCAACCACAAAGTCATTTCAACAGTTTGCCAGGTGAGATTGTTCGTACAAAGAGAAGGCATAACTCATTTATGCCGTGCAGATTCGCCACTCTGCCTCTTTATCCTCTTATCGCCTTTTTGCCTTTTCCAGTTTCTCTTACTTGCCCACATTTACCTGTTTTTCATGCAAATCCCTCAGAATAGCGGAGATCAGGGTTTTAATTGTGCATCCGGTTGGCGGAATTTTGACGAATGTAGCGACACGCCAAAACAGTGGGCAGGCAACGCGTTTCAGAAAGCGATGAGGCGGAAAAACCGACAGGAGAGAAGCTGATCCAGCAAATTCGACCGAATTTCAGATTGTTTCGACTACTTTCGGAATCAGGCGGGATAGCCGTTCTCCCCCGATCGCGGCCACTTCCAGAATTTTGGAAAGCTCGACCGGTTCGAGTGCATCGGGCAGGCATAAATCTGTGACGACAGAAAAACCGAGTACGCGCAACCCGGCGTGTTGGGCAACAATCACTTCAGGAACGGTCGACATGCCAACAACGTCGGCTCCAAATCCTCTGAGCATGCGGTACTCGGCCCGCGTTTCAAGATTTGGCCCCGGCACGGCTACAAACACGCCCGTCTGCGCAGGAATCTCCAACGACAGAGCGTTCGAACGGGCAACATCGATCAGCTCCGCATCGTATGGGGCCGACATATCCGGGAAGCGAGGTCCCAGGCGATCGTCGTTCACTCCACGTAAGGGGTTTTCCGGTAACAGGTTGATGTGATCCTCGATAATCATCAGGTCGGCAAGGCGATACTGCGGATTCATGCCGCCAGCTGCGTTGGTGACAATCAGTATCTCGCAACCAAGCTGTTTCATCACTCGAACCGGAAAGGTTACCTCCTGCAAAGAATAACCCTCGTAGTAATGAAAACGTCCTTCCATCGCCAGGACATTTTGGCCCGACAGTTTGCCACAAACCAACTGCCCGGTGTGCGATTCCACTGTCGAGCGGGGAAAATGCGGAATCTGTTCGTAGCGCAAAACCGCCTGCTGTTCAATCTGTTCCGACAATCCCGACAGACCCGTCCCAAGAATCAACCCGATCCGGGGACGCTCGGAATAATGACTGGAAATTACCTGAGAGGCATCTTCTATTTTCCCGGCTAGTTCAAGCATGCGCCATTTCAATACGTTGAGGTTCGATTATCAGGCTGTTGATCCACTCCAGACAGCCTCTCGGAAAACAGCCTGTCAGGCAGAATAATCCGTCTTCGCTACACCTGTTCCCGGTTTTTCCCCGGTTATTTTGAGGGCATCTGTTCAGAGAAGATCGTCGTCATCGAGAAAGTCGTCGTCGAGATCATCATCCAGGTCTTCGTCCAAATCGTCATCCAGATCATCGTCGAGGTCATCGTCCAGATCGTCTTCGAAATCGTCGTCGAAGTCGTCTTCCAGTTCATCATCATCGAGATCATCATCGAAGTCGTCTTCAAATTCATCGTCGTCGAAGTCATCTACAAATTCATCGTCATCTTCGATAATGGCATAGGGCTCCTGATGAACCGGAAAATCTTCGGTTGCCAGGTCATCGCCCAAGTCATCGCCATTGTAGTCCCAATCAATACTGTGAATGACTCCTGTCATGATATAATCCCTCTTCATCGCAACACTTAAATCTGACATCACTCGAGGATGGAAACTGCTTCCACTGCTCTGGAACAAAAATAGATGAGGCGTTTACCGTTGGCAAGTACAACCTGATGCCAATTATCAAAAAAATTCCTCAGGTTCTACAGGAAAAGCGGTTCGGTCCAAACGTCCCGAATCGGCCTGCTCCTGGCTCTTTCAAGATTCCTCTTTGAAGATGGAATAGCCAAACAGCTACCATAAACAGCCCTGTCGAATCTGAATCGTATGGTTGTTGGTTTTATGTTGTCCAGAGCGTTTACTGTCAAGCGAAATCTATCAAGAAAGATGTTTTTTCGGACGGTTCACAAAAAACAATTCTGACTGGTTTATCTTGCCAAAGGCAGTTGAAATCGATTTCCCGGCTTCCTCGACACATTCAGACAACAGGGCCTCTGAGCTTTTCCTGCCCAGTTCCGATCCGGACAGTGCCCCGATAGGTATTCACTTCCTCCCACCAAACGTGTTAGCATGGTCTTGGCATGGTCAGAATACCCGTAACTTTCCCCGTAACCCTCCTTTGACGAGTCTGGATTATTTCGTGTCCTCCCCTTCCGAAGATAGACACCCTGATTTCGGGGTTTTCATGGATGAAACCCGATTCTGGGTTGTTCATCGGCGGGAGTTTTACGGCCCTTTCGATTACCAATGGAGTATCGATCTGCGAGGAATTGAATTTCTGTATCAGGACAAAAAATACGGCGAATGCTGCAGTGAAGAAGAATTTTTCGCCGACCTGAAACAATTTCAGCTTCCCAGGAGGGTCTCACAGGTGGCGACCATCGTCACTGGAACCGTTGTTTCCTGTATTTTTCATTGCGTTGCGACCAGTGATCGCATTCGGCAAATCAGCTCCAACCTCGAAAGCATGGGGCTGGAACGATACATCCTCAAAGTAAAAAAATAATAACCCCGGCGAAACAACCCTCGTTCATTCTTACCCGACATCATATACCCCGCAATGCCTCATTTCCCGCAATAATCAATCCCTGGCAATGCTCCACTGGCCCGGAAAGTTCATCAGGCGGCTTTTGGGGTGTCCTGAATCTGTCGGAGTCGGGAAAAGACGCCTGTATTTTTCGATCTTCCTTTTGATGCTTCTGCCTCGTCTTTTCCCACGTCTGAAACTCCATTTAACTCAGCACTCAGCAGGAGCGCATGAACCACCCAGCCCGTAAAATAGACGATCGCCAGCGACCAGATGACATCGCTCAAATAGTGTCCTCCCTGTACAATGCGTGAAAGACCCATCAAGCTTCCAAAAAGTAGACCGCCGACGAAAATCCCGATCCGCAACCGAGTTCTTCTCCGGAACAGAAAAGCGGGAGAGATCAGAAAAAATCCGATGGAAGCGTGCCCCGATGGAAACGACGCGTTGAAGTCCGTTTCCTCCCCAAAACCGAAGATCGGCTGATACGGCTGCTCACCCCCCAGTTGAATGATTTCACGCGGCCGTGGGCGACTGAAAACCGGTTTCAATGTCCCGTTGACCAATAATCCCGGCCCGATCAGCAACACAAGGGCGATCAGGGAGGCCCCACGAATCCATTCATTGTTTTTCCGTCGCAACAACCCGTAAAGGGCGATGATGATGGAACCAATTCCCAAAATCATCCCTGGAAAAACAAACCATTCATCAATAAATTCCCACGGGTTTTTGTCTGCGTAGAGCCACGATTTCGATTCGAAATCATAAAAACAGGATGAGATTCGCACATCGAGATT